>CAXBGJ010000179.1:0-7192 GCA_963975045.1 uncultured Marinomonas sp.
TTTTTTGATAATAAATAGGTAGTACAACTTGGCTGTTTACACATCCCTTTCTGATTCTGACATGCGGGCCTTGGTGGCCGATTATTATTTAGGTGAACTGGTGTCTTTTCAGGGCATTTCCGGTGGCGTAGAAAATACCAATTACTTTTTGATTACCACCACGGGCAAGTATGTGGTGACGCTGTTTGAAGAGTTTGACTTAGATGAAGTGCCGTACTTTTTGGATGTGGTCGCGCATTTGAAACACAAAGGTTTTAATGTGCCTGCGGCCTTGATTGATATTCATGGTGAGCGACTACGCGAAGTGAATGCCCGTCCAGCGATTATTGTGGATTGCTTTCCAGGCAGTGAGCTAAAGCAGACCGATGTGACGTCGTGCCGATTGATGGGCGAAGCCTTGGCCAAATTACACATTGCTGGTGAAGACTTTCCTGAGCACCGCGATAGTCATCGCGGTGTGACGTGGTGGCATAAAACGAGCAACGCGATTGAGGCAGAATTAGAGCCGCAGCAAGCGCAATTGCTTATGTCGCAAATCGCAGAATTTGATGCCTTTATGGCGGAACACAAAGACCTTCCGAAAACCACCATTCATGGGGATTTGTTTTTCAACAATACCTTGTTTGAAGGCGACAAACTGTCAGCCATTATCGATTTTTACAACGCTTGCCATTCTTGGGTAATGTACGATTTAGCCATTGTGGTGAACGACTGGTGTTCTGATATGACAACGGGCGAATTGGACATGACCAAATACCGCGCTTTGTTAAAAGCCTATTTACATGAACGCGATGCTAGTGCCGAAGAAGTTCTTGCTTGGCCTTATATGTTGCGTATTGCTGCGTTGCGTTTTTGGTTGTCGCGTTTGGAAGCGTGGCATGGTGCGAAGCACGATCCGGTTCGATTGGCCCAGCAACATGACCCGCTTGAATTTCAACGTATTTTAGAAGCACGGGTTCGTTACGTGCCCGCTTTGGTGTAATCCTATGACTCGTTTTTGGTTTGGTTTGTTTGTTAGCAGTGTGTTGCTTGTTAACCAAGCAATGGCACATCCGCATGTTTGGGTGGATTCACAATATCGCGTCACCGTAGAACGAGCACAAATAGACCATCTTGAAGCGACGTGGAGCTTGGATCTTTTTACTTCGACAAGCCTGATCGCCGAATACGATATTGACGCAGACGGCGCGTTCACGGGACAAGAAAAGCTCGATATGATTGAAATTTTGACGAGTTTTGATAAGTACGGTTACTTTATCAAGATGAAGCAAGATGGCGTGGACATGACACCAAAAGACGTGCGTATCGTGGATGTGCGTATTCGAGATATGATGTTGTGGGTTCGTTTGGGTATTGATTTGCCTTCCCCCGTCAACCTTGAAACCGCGACGCTAAGCTTGGCGTTTGGTGATGATGAACTGTACTTCGCCATGGAGCCGTTAGAAGAAGGCTTAGTGCGTTTGTCTGGTGTGTTATCCGAAGCGTGTACGCCGGTTGAACGTGAAGCGACCGAAACATCGGTGGCATTTTGGGTGGATTTGACCTGTCGGTCTTAGTTTAATTTTTCTTGTTTGAGTCTTTTTTAGCGTTCCTTTTCAAGGTAGAAAATACATGTTAGAGCATTTCCAATGGTTGCCCTTTTTAGCCGCGATTACTATTCTTACCATGAGTCCTGGGGTGGATACGATTATTGTGATGCGCAATGCGGCATCGGGTGGTTGGCGTTTAGGGTTTTTAACCAGCTTGGGCATTTGCATGGGGCTGTTTGCTCATGCGACGGTGTCGGCGTTGGGGCTGTCGGTTATTTTACTTGGTTCAGCCGGATTGTTTACGGCGTTCAAGCTGGTTGGCGCGGCATACCTTGTGTATTTGGGTGTGCAGGCCATTCGAAGTGCGTTAAAACCGGTTGGCATGACGTTTAAAGAAGTGAGTAACGCTAAGAGGTTAACCGCGTGGGGCAGCTTTCGTCAGGGGCTTTTATCGAATGTCTTGAACCCTAAGCCAATCATTTTTTACATGGCATTTTTGCCGCAGTTTATTGACCCGAGCCATTCCGCCTTGGTTCAGTCACTCTTCATGGCCTCACTTCATTTTATCATTGCGATGGTGTGGCAAACGTTTCTGGCGCTGATGGTTCACAAAGCGCGAGTATGGCTGGCGCGACCAAAAGTGGCGCAAGTCTTGGATAGCTTAACGGGCATATTGCTGGTGGGCTTTGGTATAAAACTCGCATTGAGCCAACGCTGATCGCGTTGCCGGATGCTTTTTGGATAATTCTCTAAATGAGCTTATTGATCTCGACTTGGATTAAATTTTTCTTTTTGTTCGCACCATTTTTTGTGTTGTCGATGTTTCTTGCGTTAACGCGCGGTGAATCGGCGGCATCACGTAAGCAGGTGGCCAATAAAGCCATTATTGCTTCGGTGGCGATTGCGCTCGTGTTGTTGTTTTTCGGTGGCGCGTTGTTTTCTGTGTTGGGTATTACGCTGGACTCCTTCCGTATCGGTTCAGGGATTTTGTTGTTTATGTCGGCGTTGAGCTTGGTGAAAGATGGTACGCGCAACCATGCTGTCGGTATGCCAAGCGAAGAGCGTGACGACGTGTCGGTTGTGCCGTTGGCGGTTCCGACTATTATTGGACCGGCGACCATAGGTACGATTTTGGTGTATGGTGCTGAGCTGCAAGGTTGGGATTTGATCATCGGCCTTTGCGGCTTGTTGTTGGCGCTGGGTACCTTGGCGCTGATTTTGTATTCTGGTTCCTTTATCGAGAAATTGCTGGGCCGCACTGGACTGAATGTGTTGTCTAAAATCACTGGTTTGGTCTTGGCCGCCATGGCCGCACAGATCTTTATGAGTGGTGTGATGGGCTTTTTAAATCCTGTTGCCAGTTAACGATAGGGCAAGATCTTTGAGACGCCCGTAACCTTGCACGGTGTGACTTCGTTTTTATCGTCATGCTTGTCGCGTTTTAAATACGATGTTTTTGGGCTTTGGCTTCTCCTCGGGTTTGAAGTGTTATATCATAACAATTCAAAATTAATGCTGAGTGAGAGCCAATCATGGCGAAGAACGTCGCTTTTTTCTTTTTATCCTTTCTATTTTTGCACTCGCCACTTTATGCCGCGATGAACTTTCCGGTGTATCAAGATTTTATTCAATGGGTTATTTCCCAACAGGCCGGTTTTCATCGTGAATTGGTGACGTTAGTGCGTGCCATCAGTAAAGAAGGTAGCCCTATTTTGTTATGGGGATTGGTCAGCACCAGCTTCTTTTATGGTGTGTTTCATGCCGCTGGGCCGGGTCATGGCAAGGCGGTGATTTCAGCGTATATGCTAGCGAGCAAAGCGCCGCTGCGCCGCGGAATTAGCTTGGCCTTTTTGTGTGCTGGCGTTCAGGCGGTGATGGCTATCGCGGTTATTTTGGTGCTTAGCCAAGTGTTTTCTTTAGCGGGCAAAGCCATGCAGATTAGTCGCTTTTTTGAGATTGCGAGCTTTGCTGCGGTGGGCTTGATCGGTGTCTGGATTTTGGTGCGTTTGTTGCGCGGTCAATCAGGTTGCGGACACGATCATTCCAATGATCACCTTGAAAGTCATCATCATGCTCACGGTCATTCTCATACACACGACCATTCGCACGAACACGATCATTCGCACGAACACGACAGTCATGCGTGTTGCTCGTCCAATGAGCAAGAAGCCAAAACAGCACGCCGTAGTATTTGGGCGATGGTGGTCGCCGTCGGGATTCGTCCTTGTACAGGCGCGGTGTTGGTACTGTTGTTCTCATTGAGCGCGGGCATTTTTGTGTGGGGGCTGGTGGCGACGTTCGCGATGGCTCTTGGCACTGCCATTACGGTGGCGGCGCTGGCGGGCGTAAGTGTGTTTGTACGAGATACTGGATTAGCGTTAAGCAGCCAACATCAAGTCTGGCGACAAAGAGTGTCGCGAGTCTTTGGTTTTATGGCGGCTTTTGCTTTGATCATCATTAGTGGTTCCATGATTTGGAGCTATTTAAGCAATGCAGGAAGGGCGTTTTAATGAAACACATAGAGCCGCAGGATCATCAAGGTTCTGGCCATAATCACAACGACTGTATTGATAGTGCGCTCGCCACGGCAGAAATCTTGTGTGTACAGCAAGGTCAGCGTTTGACGAAAGTCCGCCGCCGTGCGTTGGAGTTGATCTGGGAAAGTCATCGCCCACTGGGGGCGTATCAGCTATTGGCAAAATTGGCAGAAGAAGGCTTTAACTCTGCACCACCCACTGTGTATCGTGCATTGGATTTTTTATTGGCCGCGGGTTTGATTCACAAGGTGGAATCCATGAACGCCTACCTGGGTTGTGCTCATGCCGATAAAGCTCATAAAGGCTATTTTTTGATTTGTGATGATTGTCACAATGTCATGGAATTTGACTACCAAGATATTCATGCTGCGCTGATTGCTAAAGCCGCTCAACAAGGCTTTGAGCTGCGCGCAGAAACCATTGAACTGACGGGCTTGTGTGCGAAGTGCAGATCCAAAGTGGCAGGAGCTAACGCATGACTAAACAGCTAGTGGCGTTTGAGAAAATTGGCATTGCGTTTGATGGCCGGGTGTTGCTCGAAAGTATTGATATGAGCATCAGTGAAGGTGAAATCGTCACCTTGATTGGCCCGAATGGCAGCGGGAAAAGTACGCTGATTCGCATCTTGCTGGGATTACAAGAAGCGACGTCAGGAAAGGTGGTGCGTCATAAAGCGTTGCGTATTGGTTACATGCCGCAAAAGCTTCATATTGATCCGACGTTGCCTCTCACAGTGAAGCATTTCTTGGCGCTGGTGCGCGGTGTCGATAAGCATCAAATTCTTCCGACGCTTAAAAAACTGGGCATTGAACATCTTATTCATTCCCAAGTACAGGTTTTGTCTGGAGGCGAGACTCAGCGTGTGTTGTTGGCGCGGGCTTTACTGAATCGACCGAACCTCTTGGTGTTGGATGAACCCGTGCAAGGCGTAGATGTGAACGGTCAGGTGGAGCTTTATAACCTGATTGAAGGCATTCGGAACGAGCTTGATTGTGGCGTTTTGATGGTGTCGCATGATTTGCATTTGGTGATGGCGAAAACCGATACGGTGGTGTGTATTAACCAGCATGTTTGTTGCTCTGGTAGTCCACAGCACGTGACTGGCCATCCGGCTTACCAAGCCTTGTTTGGCGTGCCTGGCGCGGATGAATCCATCGCTATTTATGCCCATCAGCATGATCATGTTCATGACGAACACGGCAGTATTTTATCGGATGGCGACGACACTCATACTCATACCGATTGTCAGCATCATTAATATTATTCCGTTTTGCTAAGTTTGGAGTCAGTAATACCATGTTAGATCTTTTACTCAGAGCCTTGTTAGGTGGATTGGGTGTGGCGGCCGTTGCTGGGCCGTTGGGCGCTTTTGTTGTTTGGCGACGTATGGCGTATTTCGGCGATACCTTGGCGCATTCGGCGTTGCTGGGCGTCGCGCTGGGCTTTTTATTCGACATCAATTTGAACCTCGCAATTATTGTCTTGTGTGTCGGCTTGGCTTTGGTGTTGGTGACATTGCAGAAGAAACACATTATCGCAACGGATACCTTGTTGGGGATTTTGGCGCATTCCGCGTTGTCGCTGGGATTGGTCGCGGTGAGTTTTCTCGATAACATCCGCATTGATTTGATGGCTTATTTGTTTGGTGATTTGCTGGCGATTAACCAAACGGACGTGTATTGGATTTACGCGGGCGGTTTTGCGGTTATTGCCTTGTTGATTACTTTTTGGAAGCCGCTTTTGGCGATGACAGTGAACGAAGAGCTGGCCAAAGTGGAAGGCTATCCGGTTGAAGCCATTCGTTTATTGCTTATGTTGCTGGTGGCTTTGGTGATCGCGGTGGCGATGAAAATTGTTGGTGTGTTATTAATTACCTCTTTGATGATCATTCCCGCGGCGACGGCGCGAAAGTTGTCTAATACGCCAGTACAGATGGCGTCGTTCGCGAGTCTGATTGGCTGTCTGGCCGTGTGTGGCGGTTTGTGGGCATCTTATCGTTGGGACACACCCACTGGACCAAGCGTGGTGGTATGCGCCGCTATGCTGTTTTTAATCGCTTATACTCTGCCGTTTAAGCGTAAACGCTAGGTATTTAGTTCAGAATGTAGAATGGAAGCCACTTTGTTTTCTTCGTTTAGAAAGCCAAGTGGCTTTTTTGTTATGCTAAAACGTGTAATCTGTAATAAAAAAGTAGATATTACGTCTAATATAAAAAGTGTTTGTCTGATCTAAACAATTCTTCAAAAAGGTTTGTCTATGCTAGGTTTTACGAGTATTCGAGGTCGTCTGAGGACGAGTTACGCAGTGTTGTTGGTCATGTTGGTGCTGGTAATCGTGCTATCTGTTTCTCGGTTTCAGTTTTTGTCTGGCAGCATTCGTGGCATCGTTGATGAAAATGCGGCCTTGGTTGAGTTAACAGGCGAGCTAAATGTTAACGCTGAAAGCTTAGCGAGCCGGTTATTATTACTGTTTGTACTTGAGGAGCGTGATGCTCGTGTTGCGATTTATAAAGAGATCGATGCGCGCAATAAAAACTTGGACAACAATCTAGAAGTCATGGCAGGTCTAGTGCAATCAGCGAAAGAAAAGTCGATTGTTGAAGGCCTTCAAGCCCAGCGAATAGTGTACCAGGCCGCACTTCAATCGACGGTTGAAGCGCTAGAGTTCGGTGAACTGGAGGATGCTAAAAAGCTCATGGCGGGTTCTACTCGTGATGAACTGCAAACCTTTTTAAAACAAACGCACGTCTTAGCAGAGTATGAGCGCGGGATGATGCAGGTACGACAGAAAGAAGTGTTGTCTGAGTCTGAATTGGCGATCTGGTTGATCGTCGGCGTGGGTATTTTGGCTATATTGATCGGTCTGGTGATGTCCGTGTTGATCACTCGTAGCATTGTTAATCCATTGAATTATGTGATGACCTTGCTGGACAAATTTGCTCGTGGTGATCTTTCACAAGCCATTATCACCAATCAAAAAGGTGAAATCGGTCAATTGTTAGACAGTGTTAAACGCATGCGTGTCAGCTTGGCTGGCGTGATCGAAAAAATTGATAAAAGCGCCAAAACGGTAGTGGGTGTGGTGGGTGAAATACACACCAGTGTGGAAGGTGTTCAACAAGGCTCT
>CAXBGJ010000180.1:0-7167 GCA_963975045.1 uncultured Marinomonas sp.
CTGGACTCGCGCCGATGACTTTTTGCTCACCAAATTTGATGTAATACATTTGCGGGGAAGGGTTCACTTCACGTAATTGCTCGTACAAATTAATGGTATCCCCTTCCATATCGAACCATTTTTTAAAGCCCACTTCACACTGAAAGATCTTGCCTTCGATGATGTCTTGCTTCACCTTGGCAACGGCATCGGCGTGATCGGTTTTACTCATCGACTCACCTGCAGGACGCACCACAAACGGGCCGTTCTCTGGTGTCGGTTCTGCCATCATGGCGTTAACCAAATCCACACGATTACCTTCAAAAACGTCACCTTTAGAATCAGCGTCTTCGTAGTAAAAGTAGATAACCTCGCCAGTCATCTTATCTAGAATCAAACCGTCTTTGTACAAACCAAAGCGAAACGCATCAAACATTTCGCTGGATTGCAGGTCTAACGTCGGCTCGAAATAATTCATGCTGTCGTAACCGATATAACCCGTTAATCCACCAGCAAAACCACGCGACAAAATGTTCTGCGGCACGATATCACGCAGTAAATAATAAGGGTTGTCGGATTCATAAGACTCAGTGCTGCCGTCACGTTCTTGAATAAACAGCTGCTTGCCTTCCGCCCAGATTAGCTTTTCTGGGTCAAAACCTATGATCGAATGGCGGGAAATAAAACTCTCTTCACCAAGAGATTCCAACATAAAACAGTTATCAAAACGCTTCTCGATCTTCTTAAACAAACCGAAAAAATCACAATCGGAACTGATAGTAACGTACTTAGGTTTGCGCGGTAGCGAGATGCGCTCCGGCTTTTTATTAAATTGACTCATATCTCTTTTAATTCCTTCAATGCTCGGGAACCACGGGTCACAGTGGCAATACCCACGCCTAATTGTTTCGCAATGTCTCGCTGCGGCACGCCTTCGTCTAACAAGGCAATGATCTTCAAACGACTCACCATTTCACTGATCTCATTCGGCGTCAGTAGCACTTTTAAGCGCTTCTCTAACACCAATTCATCATCTACTTCGGTTAAAAACTGGACCAAATCTTTCATATGCACTTCTATTCGATAAATAGCCATGTATTCATGTACTAGTACAATATAGATTTCGAGAAGAGGACGCAAGAAGAATAGGCACAAAAGAGCACCAACTGGCGGTGCTTTTTCTTTTATTACATTATGTACAATTTTTATACTTGTGCAGATAAAAAAGAGTACAATGTACACCAGACATAACAAAAGGATTTGTTGTCTATGGATCATGCTATTGAGTTTATCGAAACTCACTTCTTCACCAAGCAAATAAAAGTCATCGCCACTGACGACGAATTGAGACAGCTGCAACATGAGTTAATCGCACAGCCTAAAAAGGTGATTTGATTCAAGACACAGGCGGTCTCCGTAAAGTCAGAATGGCCATAGGAAATCAAGGCAAAAGCGGCAGCACAAGAGTTGTGTATTTCTTAGCAACAAAAGAAATTATCTACTTAATCATGGCTTATCCTAAAAGTGCGAAAGATAGCCTTACAAATGCAGAGAAAGCTGAATTGAAAAAGCTAACAAAGCTATTGAAGAACGAGGTTTAACATGAGTATTTTTGATGAATTAAAATCCTCTTTAGAGGAAGCAGTAGAAATCCACCAAGGCCGCAAAGACGCGGCTCGTATTACTCGCTTTGAGATCGCGGATGTGAAGTCTATTCGCGATAGTCTTAAAGTGTCTCAAGCTGAGTTTGCTAAAGCGCTTGGTACCAGTGTGGATACGATTAAAAGCTGGGAAAGCCGACGCCGTAATCCAACAGGCTTGGCGGCTAAAGTGCTGGCAACTATCCAAGATAATCCCCATTTTTATCAAGAGTTATCCGCTCACTAACAACACATTCCCTCTCTCAACCGATAAAACGTCACTTTCACCGTCAGAGTGACGTTTTATCTCTTTCTCACTTGGCTAACGAATCCGTTGTTTGTACTTTTTGCTTATCGGAAAATTCATCAAAACCAAAGATTTCAAGATCGCGCTTGGGGCGCGTTAGACATTGCCAATATGAATGGTATGACGACGGAGTTACATTAGACAGACCAGCCGTAGAAGTGGCACTTCAATGATGTGCGATAGATTTTATGCAGCGATTGATGCGGAGCATGTTGTGCATCCTGTGGGTGAAGCCCGTGTTTTGGTGATCGAAAAAGAATAGATAATCCAAATGAAATGGGTATTAAAACAAAAGGTTTTTTTTGTTTTCTCAAATCTAATCAAAAGGCATTCAGCCCTTTGATTCTTTCTAGCGATGCTTTAAAACACCACATCATCTGGCAAGGTAACAAAGATGGAATGCCTCACTTCATTAAACAAGGCTTTGCTGCAGTGGCCTTCACCTTCGGTGTCTTCTAGAAGGAGTAAATCACCACTACCGAATTGACGTGTTTCACCTGAAGACACTTTGAACTCACATCGCCCTTTAATGATGAAAAGCAGCTGGCGTTGTGGTGCTGGATGCCATTTAAAGTCGTAATCACTTGGGGTTTCACGAAAGATGATGTCGCCCGCTGGGAAACGCTCTGATAAGAAACCAATCGGCCCGCCGTCTTTCAGTTCGAGTACCAACTCACCAAAGTGGCTTTTGCCTTCTTCATCGTTGTAAATTCTTGTGAACTTCATTTTTACCTCACAAATTTTGAATGTCTTTTTATAGCGTATGAGAGAAATCCAACATAACACCAGAGCGATTCTTCGAGCCTGCTCGGGGAGCCGCGGTGTTGTGTTGAGCGTTTCGAAAACGCAAATTACCCATCAAGGCCTAACCCAAGTTTTTAATTACATGATCCAATACTTCTAATGCTACTGCCACATCTGGCGTATCAATGGCTTCCGCTGGATGATGACTAATGCCTTTTTCGCAGCGCATAAACAGCATAGCAACAGGGCAAATATCCGCCATCGCCATGGCGTCGTGACCCGCACCAGAAAATAAAGTATGCACCGGAATATTTTGTGTTTCGATGGCGTTGCGTAGCACGCTTTGCAATTTGGCGTCGCAGTGCACGGCGTTGGCGGCATGGGTTGCTTTGCGTTCGATACGCACATTGCGGCGTGCGGCAATGTCGTCTAATTCAAGCAAAATCTCGTCAAGCGCCACGTCACGTTTATCGTCAAATTCGCTACGAATATCGAGGGAAAATCCCGTATTACCAGAAATTACATTCACGCCATTGGGACGATTCTGGATGCGCCCAACCGTGGCGACAATGCCATGATTTTGTGCGACTTTTTCTACCGCCAGAATCATCTCACTGCTGGCACAAAGCGCATCTTGGCGTAGATTCATTGGCACAGTGCCTGCGTGTCCGGCCATGCCGGTGATATTAAATTCAAACCGTTTAGCCCCAGCGATGGCGCTAACAACACCAACCGGCAAGTCTAATTGTTCTAGTACAGGTCCTTGCTCAATGTGCAGTTCAAGGTAACCAAGTAGATTATCGGTTGGAATAGCAGCGTTGGGAATGCTGGAAAATTCCGATCCAAAGTTTGTTAAGGCTTGTGACAAGCTAATGCCGTCGCTGTCTTTTACATCCGCCCAGCTTGCTGGCCATTGGCCTGTCAGAGCGCGACTGCCAAGCAATGTGGAGCTAAAACGCGTGCCCTCTTCGTCACCAAAACCGACTACATCGAGATGAAACGGGAGACGAATACCGACCGCTTTCATTGCGGCAATCAAGGTTACGGGCGTGATAACCCCTAACATGCCGTCATATTTTCCGCCGTTAGGCACCGTATCTAAGTGGCTGCCCATGATAAAGCGCGGCGCGTCTGGATCAGCGGCTTGCCAGCGCCCCCAAAGATTGCCCGCTTCGTCTTGCCACGTTTGCATGCCTGCGTCTTGCATCCAGCCGCCAACTAACTCATTGGCTTGTTTGTGTTCTTTGGTGAGATAACGACGATCTAGACAATCATCGTCTTGACTGATGTTGCCAAGTTCGTCACAGCGGTCCATGACCAACTGAGCGAGTTTATCGCAATCAGTCATTATGATTCTCCACTGTAAACAGCCATCGCCGCATCGACTGCCGCACCCGCTGGCAACGCAAATCCAGCCCGTCGAAGTACGGTTTCCAGTGATTGCAATGTATGAAGCACAGCGTCTTGACGAGCGTTGTAACCCATAGTGCCAATGCGCCAAACCTTGCCTTTTAATGGGCCAAAGCTGGTACCAATTTCGATGTTAAATATGTTTAGCAAATCATGACGGATTTGCTCGCCGTTCACTTGCTCTCCATGTCCTTTTTGGGGGATATGAACACCAACCACGTTGCTCATTTTGTGTTTTAAGTTACCAAATGGCGTCAAACCCATGGCGAGGATACCTTGCAGCATGGCATTGCCCGCCAATTGATGACGCTTAATTACCGCGTCTTGCCCTTCGTTAAGTAACGCAATCGCACACTCACGGGAACCAAACAACATGGTCGCCGCTTCCGTGTGATGGTTTAAACGCTCCTCACCCCAATAATCCATGATCATTGGCAAATCAAAATAGTTCGAGCGAATACGCATGCCTGACGACGCATGATGATGTGCATCGCGAATCCCCGCTTCCACATGAGCCCGTTTGCGCACACAAGATACAAAACGATCGCTTAGGGTAATCGGTGCGCTACCCGACGGACCACCGAGACATTTTTGCAAACCAACTGACACAGCGTCGATTTTCCATGCATCCACTTCCAACGGATTACCGCCAATAGACGCCGTCGCATCGGTGTAAAACAACACATCATGAGCGCGGCAAATATCACCCAACTCTTCCAAAGGCTGGAACATAGTCGTCGAGGTATCGCCCTGTACAATCGCCAATAATTTTGGCTGTATTTTTTTGATCGCGTCTTCAATTTGCTGCGGATCGAATACTTCACCCCACGGTACTTCAATGGTGTGAACTTGTGCATCAGCGCGTTCGGCGATCTCAGCCAGCAAATGACCAAAGCGACCAAAGATAGGAATCAGTACTTTATCGCCTGGCTCTAAACAAGACACCAACGCCGCTTCAATTCCAGCGCGAGATGTGCCATCGATCAAAAAGGTTTGCTGGTTTTTGGTATTAAAAACACGACGATACAATTCCATCACTTCGTTCATGTAACTGGTCATGGTTGGATCATATTGACCCACTAGTTGAGTCGACATCGCCGACAATACCCGTGGATAGCAGTTAATCGGACCAGGGCCCATGAGTAATCTTGGTGGCAATGAAAGAGGCTGCATAATGATCTCCTAACCTAACACTTGATAAAGCATTTTGACGCCGGTGAAAATCAACACGATAGCGAAGACTTTCTTCAATTTAGCCGCATCCAAACGATGCGCTAATCCTGCTCCAACAGGCGCAAACAACACCGTCAATGGAATGATGCACGCCGCGCCAATCAGGTTAACCAAACCCACCGTGCCATATGGCGAATCAATCGGGCTTTGCCCGAAGATCAACATCATCGACGCCGCAGGCAATGAAATAATCAAACCGACGGCGGCCGCTGTGCCAACCGCACGATGTGCTGGGTAATTGCAGAAAGTCAGCATAGGAACGGTCAATGTACCGCCGCCGATGCCCACCATAGAGCTAAAAAAGCCAACGCACGTTGCCATCACGCCTTGGCCAGCATTACCTGGTAAGGATTTAAACATACTGTCTTTTTTGCCAAGCAGCATATTAAGCGCAGACAAGGTCGCAATGATGCCGAATAACAGAGTCAGCCATTCGCCATCCACCCGCGTCACAACAAAACTGCCGACCATCACGCCTAAGAAGATGAAAAAGCCCCAGCGTTTCAGCAAGTCGAAATCTACATTGCCTTTGGCCTTATGAGCCCGAATCGAACTAATGGACGTCGGAATAATGGTCGCCAACGATGTCGCGGTTGCCACCAGCATGGCTGTATCCGCACTGACTCCCAACCCTTGATACAAGAAAAACAGTACCGGCACGATGACAATTCCGCCACCTACGCCCAACAAACCGGCTAAAATCCCGCCCACCACACCAGTGGCCATCATGGCGAGAATCATGGAATAGTTTTCCATTATGAATGACATTTTTCTGCTTTCTCCTCAATAAGATTGTTACTAAATAAAATGAGACTTAATAAAAGTGCTTCTAAATAAACGTACTAACGATGGCTGAGCCATCGCTTCGTGGATCGGTGGCAGCGTCAGTGTGTCCATCTTGATGAAGCACCACTGCGCCAGCGTGACCCATTAATTCATTACACGAATCGACGATCACCAAATCATGACCACGTTTCACCAGTTCATCGGCGGCGACATCGGCAAAGTCTCGCTCTATTTTCAAATTATGACTGACATCGCCCCAAGTCCGACCGAGTAACCAACGACCTTCGCTGATGGTTTGATCCAACGGCATATTATGATAAACATAACGACTGAACAGCGCCGCTTGAGTCTGCGGCTGACCTTCACCGCCCATGGTGCCGTAGCTCATGCGACGACCATCGTTTAATTCAGCAAAAGCAGGATTCAGTGTATGAAATGGCTTCAAGTTCGGTGAAAGCGCTTGTAATGAGTCTTTATTTAATGAAAACGACGAACCGCGATTGTTCCAAACAATACCAGTGGAAGGGCTCACCACGCCGCTACCGAATTCCCAATACAAGCTCTGAATATAACTGACCATGCGACCTTCATGGTCACACGCACCCATCCAAATCGTGTCGCCATGTTTGGCTTGATGTGGCCAAGATTGCGCTTGTTCTAAGGCAATCTCGTGACACATTTTTTCCAGCTGTTCGTCATCCAGTAAAGACGACAAATCCACTGTTAAACGAGATTCGTCAGTGACAAATTGGTTGCGAGCGATAAAGGCTTGTTTGGTGCATTCAATCAATAAATGCGCCATGTCTATGGCGGTTTTTCCTTGTGTGTAGAGCTTGTCATACAAGGCTAAAATCAATAACGACGCGATACCTTGCGTCGGTGCGGGCAAGTTATAAAGCGAGCCAACACTGGTTTTGACCTGCAAAGGCGCAACGCGTTTTGCTTGATAGGAATGAAAATCTGTCAAACGAATCGGCGATCCAGCGGTAGTCAAATCTTTCGCCAAACGTGCCGCGATGTCGCCATGATAAAAATCGTCTAAGCCTTTTTCAGCAAGCTGTTCGAGCG
>CAXBGJ010000181.1:0-7127 GCA_963975045.1 uncultured Marinomonas sp.
GCCACTAAAAAGCCTTCTCTTTTTTCTAAGTTGATAATGGTGTGCCCATCGCCTTGTTTTCTAAATATTCCACCGGATTATTTTGGCGGTTTTGAAAAAGAAGATCTATTAGAACTATTAAATTTAATGGATAAAAACTACATTGGCTGGGCGAATTATTTGGCCCCTTTAGCTATTGGTGGTGAGCGTTCTGATGAGTTTGTTGGTGAACTATCAGGCAGTTTTTGCTCTACAGATCCATTAATCGCCAAGAATTTTGCGGAAGCAACATTCTTATCTGATCATCGTTATCTTCTTAAAGAAATAAAACAACCAACATTAATATTTCAAAGTAGCAATGATGCCTTGGCGGCCACTTCTGTTGGAAAATTCATCGAAGGTGAGATATCGAATAGTAGACTTGAAATAATATCGGCGGATGGTCATTGTTTACATATGACTCATCCAGAGAAAATAATAGATTCGATAATTGAATATGCGAAATAAAGAATGAAAAATAATATATTCAAAGAAAAGATTTTAAATTACTCTCCAGACAAATTCCCCAATGGGTTTTTGGTTACTAATGATTCGAAAATTATTGTTTATGTGAATTCTTATTTTACGACTGATCTGTTATGGGAGGTTGACGATATTATAGGTAAAAATATTGATATTCTATTGACTAAACCTTCCTATATTTTCTTTCAAAGCTATATTGTCCCAATGCTTTCCCATGAAAAAATGTGTGAGGAAATGCAGCTGACCATATTGAACGCAAAAAGCGTACGAATTCCAATAACGGTTAATGCTGCTGTTGGCGATGATGGTTGCATATATTGGAGTTTTTTCAATTCTTCCAAGCGAGATCAGCTTTATGATGAATTAATAAAAGCACGAGAAAGATTGATAGAGACAACAGATGAATTAAAATTACTGGCTTCGATTGATGATTTGACAGGGCTATTAAACAGACGAGAAATGAAGTATCAAAGTAACTTGGCGCTTAAGTGTGCGGTAAGGGAGAAACACCTTGTCGGTTTATTAATACTAGATATAGATTATTTTAAAAAAGTTAATGATAGCTATGGTCATTTAGAAGGTGACAGAGTGTTAAAGGAGCTAGGGCAATTATTAACAAGTCAGAGTAAACAAACAGATCTTGTTTCTCGGTTTGGTGGAGAAGAGTTTTTGATTCTGATGCCAAATACTAATAGAGATGATATGTTAATGTTCTGTGAAAAAATTCATGCGTTAATGGCCGACATTGTTGTTGGTACTATTTCCATTAAAGGAAGTATCGGTGTGAGCTTTTTTAGCGAAATGATGACATTTGATGATGTATTCACCCAAGCCGATAGCGCCTTGTACATTGCAAAAGAACTTGGGAGAAACAGGACTGAAATTTATAGTAACAATTGATCTTATTTCTTGTTTTTTACCTCTCATTAATTATTAATACGAACGTTATACTATATAACGGAGTATACAAAATCCCCCATGGCATTTATTTTATATTCGAGTTGGTTTCCCCTTCGTTATCCTTAAACGCCTGATATTGAGACAAATACACACGACCACTTAAATGTTGTAAAAACCCACTGCACTCTAAATGATCCATGACAGGCCCTTTTACTTCGGACAGTGATAGCTTGATTCCAAGAGTTAACAATTGATCATTTAACGATTCGAGCATTTCCAATGCACTAAAATCAATTTCATTCACGGCGCTGCATTGAATGACTACGTGAGTAATTTCTTGGCGCTTATTGATGCTGTCTATTATGTAATCTTCTAAAAAGGCTGCATTCACAAAGAACAAGCTCTCATCAGGTCGTAAGCACAGTAGATTAGGGGACGTTTTTACTTCATAGCGTTTCACATTGCGAAAATGCTCGGTGCCTTCAATCAGCCCAACTTCCGCCACGTGTGGTCTGGATGTGCGAGATAAGTGCAGTAGGATCGATAAACCGACGCCTGATGCAACCCCAACCTCTACTCCGAATAATAACGTAACAATAATGGTCGCCAGTACGGCATAAAAGTCACTACGAGAGAAGGACCATGTCTTTTTCAAAATAGAAAAATCGATCAAGGTGGTGACGGCCACAATAATGGTCGCCGCCAGTGTCGCTTTAGGCAGGAAGTACAAAACAGGTGTCAAAACGAGAGACGCAATCATAATACCAATCGCTGTCATCACACCAGCCAGTTGCGTGACGGCGCCCGCATCAAAATTGACAACAGAACGCGAAAAGCCGCCCGTAACAGGAAAACCACCAGACACGCCAGACGCGATGTTTGCAGCCCCTAAACCGATGAGCTCTTGGTTAGGTTTTACCTTTTCTCGTCTTTTTGCCCCCAATGTTTTACCAACGGAAATGGATTCTACATAGCCAATGATGGAAATCATTAAAGCGGGTAACGCTAAGCTTTTGACCAATTCAAGCGAAGGTAAGGACAGACTCAAATGAGGCAAACCAGCAGGAATTGTTCCAGTAATAGCAACCCCATGAGCCTGTAGGTCAAAAGCATAAACAATGCCTAGACTGGATAAAACACCAATAATTGGGGCGGTCTTCGCCAAGGAAGCGGCGGAGGCTTCTGGTACTTTTAGCATGAGGAAAAAGCGTTTGGCATAACGTCGTGCTAACAGCAAAAACAAGACAACAGATACGCCAACCACAAAAGTAACGGGGTTAAAGTCACCAATGCTCTCTAGCATGCTGAGTATCTGTGTCACCACATTATCGCCATGGGCTTGAATGCCAAAAATATGCTTGAGCTGACTCAACGCAATAATAATACCAGAGGCAGAAATAAAACCAGAAATCACAGAATGAGACAGAAGATTGGTAACCATACCAAGCTTCATTACGCCCATGATGACCAGCATGACACCAGACAATAAGGCGAGGGTAATCGCCCCCGTTAAATAACTCGCGCTACCTTGTTCAGCAATAGCAGCCAGAGACGTAGCAGTCATTAAAGACGCAACGGCAACAGGACCAACGGACAACGAAGTGCTGGTTCCAAATACCGCATAAAGCACTAAAGGCAGGATGCTTGAATACAAGCCTACTTCTGGTGGAACCCCAGCCAACATGGCATACGCCAAAGACTGAGGGATCAACAGCATGGTAACAATAAAGGCCGCCGTAGCATCCTGACTAAACTGCACACGGCTATAATTCTTTAGCCAAGATAACGCAGGAAATAAGCGTTCAAGCATCATGTTAGACTCTTGTTATTTTCGCATTTTAGGTGAGACAAACCACTCATAACCTTTCAACATGCCGTGCCAATAGAAGGGCGGCAACAGGTCTTCCTTGAGTATCCACGCTAATCGTGTTGCTTTCGTTCCCTTGTTAAGCCAGTTGGGGAAAGTGGGCATTAATGTGCCACCATAGCCAAATTCTGCTAAAACGATTTTGCCTTTTTCAACGGTCAGTGGGCATGAACCATAGCCATCGTAAATCGCTCTGATACTACGACCTTGTAATGCGTCGACAATATTTTGTGCAACAACAGGCGCTTGTTTACGAACCGCGGCCATGGTTTTTGCATTCGGCGTATTGGCCACGTCACCCAGTGACCAAATGTTGTCAAAGGCGGTATGTTGCAAGGTTTCTTTATCGACATTAACCCAGCCAGCATCATCGACTAAAGGGCTGTTACGGATAAAGTCTGGTGCGCTTTGTGGCGGACAAACGTGCAGCATATCAAACTCGGTTTCGACGACCGTTGGCTGGCCGTTTTCATCTTTTGCCGCGAAATAAGCGCGCTTATTAGGACCGTCTACTTTAACTAGGTTGTGGTTGAAGTTCGTCGTGATCTGATATTTTTCGATGTAGCTTTTAAGGGCAGGTACATACTCGGCTACTCCAAATAACACGCCGCCAGCATTGTAAAAAGAGACATCAATATTGTTAAGTGTGTCTTGCTTGAACCAGTGATCACAAGACAAATACATCGCTTTTTGTGGTGCACCGGCGCATTTGATGGGCATTGGTGGTTGAGTGAAAATCGCTTTTCCGCTTTTAAGGTTCTGCGATAGTTCCCATGTGTAAGGCGCTAAATCGTATCGATAGTTAGACGTGACGCCATTGCGACCTAATGTTTCGGACAAGCCTTCAATGGCGTCCCAGTTTAGTTTAATACCTGCTGCTACCACTAAATATTGATAACTAACGAGTTGACCATTTCCAAGCGTCACTTTGTTGTCGTTAGGGTGAAACGTTTGCACGGACTCTTTAAGCCATTTGGTTCCTTTAGGAATGACATCAGACATGTTTCTACGCGTGCTTTCAGCTTTAAACACACCACCCCCAACGAGTGTCCAGCCAGGTTGATAAAAATGATTGGTCGCGGGGTCTATTAAGCAAATGCTTAAATCTGGTTTACGCTTCAATAAGCTGGCCACGGTGGATATGCCAGCGGTGCCTGCACCCACAATGACAACATCAAACGTCATATCATCAGAGGGTGTTTCTGATGAAGTTTCAGTGGCTGCTTGCCAAATAGTGCTAGAGCGGTTACCTGTTCGACAATACGCGTGAATGTTGTCGCCGCCCTTAATGACGGCTTTAAACGCTTCCACATCCGAAGGTTGCATTTGCCCACCCGTAAAAGGAATGTGCACGGCGTTAATGTTTTTTTCTTTTGCCAAGGCTTCTACCTCAGCAAAAGCCAGTTGACCTTCTTCTTCATTATCTGGTCGATTGCAAATGATGAGAGTGATACCTAGCTGTGACAAGGTTTCTATGTTGGCCAAACTAATTTGGTCCGACACCGAATAATTGTCCGTAATTTGTTTGCGTAACATGTTTGTTTCCCCGATGTTTTTATTAGAATGTATGAATGAATATTGTTGGATTATTTAAAAGCATTTAATGGGATTTTTAAGTAAGCCAAGCCGTTATCTTCCGCTTTTGGCATATGACCAGCCCGCATGTTGATTTGAAGTGAGGGTAGGATAAGGCGAGGCATGGACAATGTTTTGTCTCGCGTTTCGCGTAAATCGACAAACACAGACTTACTAATATCACTCTTGACGTGAATATTCCCTTCTCGTTGTGCTTTTACCGTCGTTTGAAACTCCAATTCGCGCCCATTCGGGCAATAATCATGGCACATGAAAATACGATAATCTTCAGGCAACGCTAATATTTTCTGAATAGAATCAAACAAGGTGCCAGCATCTCCACCGGGAAAATCAGCGCGAGCCGTGCCAGCATCGGGCATGAATAAAGTATCACCAACGAATACGGCATCCCCCAAAATATGTGTAAAGCAAGCAGGCGTATGACCGGGAGTATGCATTGCCACACATTGCATTGACCCCACTTGATACACCTCATCATCACTGAATAAGTGATCAAACTGGGAGCCATCATGTTTAAAGTCAGTGCCTTCATGGAAGACAGTGGCAAAGGTGTCTTGCACGGTTGTAATGTGTTTGCCTATGCCAATTTGACCGCCTAGCTTTTCTTGCAAGTAAGGCGCGGCGGAAAGGTGATCCGCGTGAACATGCGTTTCAATCAACCATTCGACATTGAGTTTATGAGCGCAGACATAGTCTACGATCTCATCGGCCCCCTTATAAGAAGTACTGCCTGAGGCATAGTCAAAGTCTAAGACGCTATCAATAATCGCGCAGTTGGATGAGTCTGGATCCTTCACCACATAAGAGAAAGTATTAGAATCTTTATCAAAGAAAGCCGCTACATTGGGTTTTGCTATTGTGTTAGTCATTACTCTTCCCCTTTCGGTTTTGTCTTTAATCCGTAAATAACCGCTTAGCGGTTTGATAACCTCTATAGAGCAGAAACTATGCCAATGATATGATTTGAATATAACCTATTGAATTTTATTGGTTTATTGTGTTTTATAAAATTTCCCAATTAAATTAACTTTGACTAATATAGTGGTATTTGCCATATTTAGTTTTCAATTTTGACAAATGTGACAATTTTTTATGAACATCATTGCATCCGATGTACCTTCTTATGAAGGGATGGCGAATATGTTAGAGGGCTATGATTGTCCTGCTATTTTAGTGTCTGTGGAGTATCAAATATTAGCGATCAATCAACTTTACCGAAATGAATTTGGTGATGTTCCACTGCCTAATAAAGCCCATTGCTATGAGGTTTCTCATGGCTATACCGTTCCCTGTGATGAGGCTGGAGAGGATTGTCCTTTGTCTGCGGTAATGCACAGCGGTCATAAAGAGCGCGTGCTGCATATCCACCAAACTCCACGTGGAAAAGAGCATGTCGATGTAGAAATGCTGCCTATTCATGATGATCAAGGTGAATTGCTTTTCTTTGTTGAGCTATTGCGAAGAGTGTCAGTCGCCAGCGCTGAAAACATAAGCAACAAGCTGGTGGGGGCGAGTAAACGCTTTAATCAGATGTTAGAAAAAGTCACCCGAGTGAGCCGAAGTGAGGCTTCCGTTCTCTTATTGGGGGAATCAGGAAGTGGTAAAGAGCTAGTGGCGACGGCGGTTCATCAAGGTAGCCACAGAGCGAATAATTCATTAGTGACGTTAGAGTGTGCGGGGCTGACCGACTCACTGTTTGAAAGTGAATTGTTTGGTCATGTAAAAGGCTCTTTTACAGGGGCCAATAACAACCGAACAGGTCTGGTTGAGCTGGCTAATGGTGGGACTTTATTTTTAGATGAAATCGGCGATGTCCCGCTGTCTATGCAGGTTAAACTGTTGCGTCTTATTGAAACGGGGTCTTTTCGGCCAGTGGGTTCTTCGACCATTAAACACAGTAATTTCCGTTTAATTTGCGCTACCCATAAAAGCCTAGCTCAAATGGTGAGAGCAGGGGCGTTCCGTCAAGATCTCTATTACCGAATTAATGTTTTTCCTATTTATGTGCCTTCGCTGCGTGAACGACGAGACGATCTGCCTTTGTTAATCAACACCTTACTCAAACGTATTAGCGAACGAAAAGAGTACCATCTTACTGATTCTGCCTTACAAATACTAAAGCGATACGATTTTCCGGGTAACATCCGAGAACTGAGTAACCTCCTTAATAGAGCGATCATTCTGACGGACACCAATCTTATTGAACGTAGTACGATTCAAGAATGTTTGGACATTGATAATGAACTTAGCCAACAAGGTGATA
>CAXBGJ010000182.1:0-7023 GCA_963975045.1 uncultured Marinomonas sp.
CCAAGAATAGCGATGTCGGCTTTGCCAATTAACTGTTCGATTTGCGCTCGTTCTCTTAAGCCGAACCCGACACCCATAGGGGCGCTAGCATGTTGTTTAATTTGAGCCAAGTAGTCGTCGAGCGAGGTGTTTGTTGCTTTGCCTTCATGGCTTTTGTTTTCATGGACAGAATGGCCTGTTACACCAGAGCGAGCCACACAATACAGGAAGCCACTGGCTTGGCTCGCTAACATAGCCAACCGATCTGGTGGTGTTACTGGTGTAACGAGCCAGATGGGATCGATGCCGTTGTCTTTACAAGCGGCTTTATACGTTGCGGCTTGCTCAATTGGCAGATCAGGTAAGATTAGCCCTAGAATATTTTCTTCGGCCGCACGTTTGGCAAGTTTGTCTAAACCGAAACGGTACATAGGATTGAGATAACTCATCAATACGATACGGCTTTCAGGAAAGCCTTTCGCCAGTTTGCCAAGTTGTGCTAAACAGGTTTCTACGTCTAGAGTTTGCTCTAACGCTTTATGGCACGCAGCGACAATACTTGGGCCATCGGCCACTGGATCAGAAAAAGGAAATTGCACTTCGATGAAGTCCACGCCTTCTTGCATCAGGCGTTTCATCCAATCCAGACTTTCTTGAACCGTTGGATACCCATACACCACGTGAGTCATAGACAAAATCGGCTTTTGCTGACGTTTTTCTTTAATACTCTTTTTTTCTTCAATAAAAGCGGCTAACTGACTCATGCGTTTTGCTCCTTATTATCAGTGTGAGTATTATCAGTGTGAGTATTACCAGTAGAAATAGCTGGGTAAGCCGCAAGGTAATCGGTTAAGAATTGTGGGAAAGTTTCATCTTGTACCGCTTTTGCTACATTGAAAATGTCTTTGTCACCACGACCAGAAAGGTTGATTACAATTTTTGAATCCTTTGGCAAATTCGGAGCATCTTTAAACGCGCCCGCCAAAGCATGGGACGATTCTAGTGCGGGAATAATCCCTTCTTTTTTCAACAATAACGTACAAGCGGCAATCACTTCATCGTCCATCGCGTAGGTCATCTTGATACGACCTGTTTCGGCAAGATGGGCAATGATCGGCGATACACCTACGTAATCCAAACCGGCTGCAATAGAGTGTGTTTCTTGTAATTGACCGGCTTGGTCTTGCAAGAACATGGTCGCAAAACCTTGTGCAATGCCTGGCTGGCCGAGGTTATGAGACAGGCGAATAGAGTGCTCGCCCAATTCCAGCCCTTTGCCGCCAGCTTCGACGCCCACCATTTCCACTTCTTTGTCGTCTAAGAAAGGCAGGAATAAGCCACAAGCGTTTGATCCACCGCCAACACACGCGTACAGACGATCCGGAAATTGACCAAATTGCGCCACACTTTGCTCGCGTACTTCGTCACCAATAACGGATTGAAAAAACGCCACCATTTCAGGGAAGGGCGCGCAACCACAAGACGTACCAATCAAATAATGGCTGTTTTCGTGGCTAGAAGACCAATCGCGCAAGGCCTCGTCTAGCGCATCGCGTAGGGTTTGTGCGCCTGTGGTAACGGGTACTACCGTTGCGCCGAGTTGCTTCATCCAAAATACATTGGGATATTGGCGTTCTATGTCTTTCGCGCCCATGTAAATCGTACATTCAAGGCCTAAACGCGCCGCGACCAATGCGGTGGCAATACCATGCTGACCCGCACCCGTTTCAGCGATAACGCGTTTTTTGCCCATACGTTTGACCAACAAACCTTGGCCAATCACGTTGTTCATCTTATGCGCGCCACTGTGGTTTAAGTCTTCACGTTTAAGATAAATCTGCGCGCCACCAAAGTGTTCAGTCAGGTTCGCGCAATAGGTTAATGGCGTTGGGCGGCCAGAAAACTGCTGCCATTGTTTGTGTAGCTCAGCGAGAAAGGCTGGGTCGTTTTTAGCGTCTTCGAACGCATGCAATATTTGCTGCTGGCTCGAATAAAGGATCTCAGGAATATAGCTACCGCCGTATTGCCCGTAGAAACCGTTCTCACTTTTCATCTTAAACCTCTTTAATTTATTAACTATACCGTTTAGTTAATATAATAAGGTTGTTGGTATACGTCAAGCGCGTTTTAATAAAAGGGGTCAATAAAAGGAGTCAGACCCCTTTTTACGATTAAGTTGACGGTGATTGATGGGTGCTGAGGGACAAGTCAGAGACTTTTTATAGCCTGTCATAGCCAACCATGTCACGACTTAGCAATAATCCATCTATATGTTTTCCTTACGTTTTCTCCTTATTTTGCACATGTTTATTTTACATAGCTTTACCTGCTGTTTCCTTGTTGGTCGCTTCCTCATTCCTATAGAATCTTGCTACGTTAACCTTAGATGATTAAAGAGAATAGGTATGAATCAGCTTGTTTATAAAAGTGCGCTTGTGTTGTTTTTCAGTGCCAGTTTTTTCGCCAGTAACAGTTATGCTCATCATGGTGTGAATGGTCAATTTGATGAGTCAACCACCATTAAAGTGCAGGGTGTGGTGACGAAGAGTCGTTTGGTGAACCCTCATGCTTATGTGTATTTTAATGTCTTGAATGAGCAAGGGCTTAGCAATGAATGGCGTTGTGAATTGGGAACAGGCAGCGCATTAAGGCGTGCTGGTTGGACGTCGGGTACGCTTGCTAAAGGAACGGACATTACCATTGTGGGCTCTCCTGCTCGCAGTGAAGAAAATGCTTGTTACGTTCATACGATTACTTTTGATAACGGTGTAACCATCGAACGTGATTCGGTTTTTGATAAAGCGGGTCAGTTGGTTAAGCTGCCGCGAGAAACGACGTTGGCAGATGGTACACCAAACATAGGGGGCACTTGGGTCGCTGAGCGCTCAGCGCATGGAGGAATGCCACCAAAAGGTGCGGGTGGAAATGAAGAAGGTCGTAGCGAGAGGCCGCCAATGCCTCCAGAGGCCGCACCAGAGTTAGCCAATGGTGAGCAACGACCACCTCGTGGCGACCGTCCTCCAATGGATGAAAACCGTCCACAGTTTAACTTAACCGAAGAAGGCAAAGCGGCGGTAGTGGATTATGAATTCGCCAAATCCCCACGCATGCATTGTACAGCCACCAATATTATTGACGATTGGACCTTCGATCAGTTGGTCAATAAGGTAGAGCAAACCGAAGACGATATCGTGATTTCCTATGGTTTTATGGACATTGCACGAACCATTCATCTTGATTTAGATGAACACCCTGACAATATTGAGCTGAGTCGTGCGGGTCATTCGATTGGTCATTGGGAAGGCAAGGTATTGGTCGTGGACACACTTGGTTTCAAGCCAGGCTATATTCATGCGCCGCCAATGAAACAAGGCGCCGCGATGAACAGCGATCAATTACACATGGTTGAGCGCTTTTACTTGAGTGACGATGGTTTAACGCTTTACCGTGAATACACGGGAGAAGACGCTTTGTACTTAGAAAATAGCTTCTCTGGTAAAGATGAAGTGAAGCTAACAGAAGGGCACTATGAGCCATACAACTGTGCTGACTTAACCCGTGAAGTTCGTTAAATAAGGGTATGTCGTGGACTTTTTAAATTGGGCTGAAATGTCACCAATTGGCTTATGGGTATCTAGCTCTCTTTGGGGATACCCAATTGCCTTAACCTTGCACACCATCGGAATGGGAACCCTAGTTGGGCTTGCATGGATGATTTGTCTGCGAGTGTTAGGGCTTGGTCAAGGAATGCTTCCTAGTCGCTTATCTGTTTATTGGAAACTGGCGCTAATTGGCTTTGTTATCAATCTTGTATCCGGTACGGCGCTGTTTTTTGGCAGCGCCACTGTCTTATGGGAAAGTTGGCCTTTTCGATTCAAGATCGTTTTTATTGCCGCCGGCTTGATCGGAACGCATTGTTTGGTGAAAAGCCTGACAACGAACAGACGCATATCAATAGAGAATGTGTCGTCGTGGCTTGTCTCATCAGGGTGTATGTTAGAAGAATATATGCCGTTGGAAAGAAGCACCGCAAAACAAAAAATCTTGGCCTTGGTGGTGATGGTTTTCTGGGTAACCGCTTTAGTGGCAGGGCGCTTAATCGCGTACATTTTTTAAGGTGGTGGAATCTAAGGTGGAGGTTTCTAAGGGTATGTTGAGTATGCAAGTTCACTCAATTGTCCAATGGATGAGCGAGTCTGAGTTTAATCATTATATTGTGACTCACAGTTATGTGTGGCCAACCTTAGAAAGCTTGCACTTTATCGGTTTGTGCTTGCTGTTTGGGTCTTTGTTGTTGATCGATCTACGCGCGCTTGGCGTTGCTCAAACAGTACCGTTTTCGGCGTTTGAAAAATTTATTATCGTGTCAATAACGGGCTTTTTGATTAACCTGACAACGGGCATTGCCTTCTTATTTGGTGATCCAGATCGTTATTTTGTGAATCCGTCTTTTCAGTTGAAAATGTTGTGCATATTGCTGGCGTTGTTGAATGCCTTGTATTTCTCTTTACGAATGAAAAAACACAGCGAGTCGTTCTCCCCTGAACAAGGAGAAAGCGACATGGCGTTACCCGTTGACATGAAAATAGCCGCGGGTTTATCGCTCGTGTTGTGGGTCGCTGTGATTGTCTTTGGTCGTTTTATTCCTTATGTTGAGTAACAATAGTGAAGATGTCGCTGAGCGTTATTTCTGTTGTGTCTGCTGTTGAAGGGTTAGAATAAACGCGATAAAACAGAATAAGCAGAAACAGTTATGGCAAGAGGAAGACCCAGTAAAAAGGCACACATAGTCGAAGTGGCGTGTGGGCTTTTTACCAAGCAGGGCTATCAAAGTACCAGTATTGATCAGGTAGTATTGACGGCAGCGGTTTCAAAACCAACGGTTTACAGTAATTTTCCAACCAAGTTAGTGTTGTGGGAAACGGTTGTTGAGTCTTTAATCGAACGCGCAAAAGAAGACATGGAAACGGTTCTATCGAACTTACAAGCTGGGGTGAAAACGACGGATAAAATAACACTCGTAGCGGGTTGGATCACACTGTGGGAAACCTGGGTCGCCAAACAAGAGCGTCTTGCTGTGTATCGAGTGTTGTTAGGCGAACAACATAAAATGGCAGAATCCACCGTCGCGCTGTTTGATCAGTTTGAAGCAGTGTTGGAATTTGTATTGACGAAATGGTTGGCAGCATTTGATGTGGCTTTGATGGCGTTATTTGCATTGAGAGCCATCAGTAAAGACGCGCTCTTAATGCCCGCTTTGTTGAATCAAGAACGAATGAACTCGGATGAGTTTAAGAAGCAATTAGAGTGGGTTATTGGTTAATAAAAAATAAAGCAGAGTCTTTCATGTTTCGTTGGTGACTTTGCCTTACTTTTTATTAATGAGAGCGCGGTTGTTTTGCTATTTTGTTTCGTTGCTTTCTGGTTCAGCAGCAAAATGTCCTTTCTCTGCCCAGAACATAAGACACAGCGCTAATATTCCCATCATCATAAAACCACTCGAAACTGGCACTAAGGTGTTGTTGTACATCTGGCCAATGACAGTACCGATGCTCAATGACATAATAGATGACACCGAGCCAATCACCGCGGAAGCGATGCCAGCAACGTGTCCCATTGGTTCCATCGCCAAGGCGTTGAAATTACCAAACAGCAAACCGAAGCTGAAGAAGATAGCAGCCGCATAAAGCAAGAACATCCATAATTGAATAGCTACGAAAGCATGCAGACACAAGAATATTGTTGAAACGATCACCACGGTACAAATGGCTTTAAAAGCGATACTTTTAGCGCCGTATTTTTCAACAATGCGTGAGTTCATTAAAGAAGCAGAGCCTAACACCAAAGCCAATAAGCCGAAGTACACAGAGAACATGTTGCCCGTTTCAAATTGAACCTGAAAAATTTGCTGTGACGAATTTAAATAGCCAATAAAGCTACCAAAAAATAACCCCATGCAAACGGTGTAACTGGCCGTGATTCGATTGGTTAGCACTTCTTTAAAACCGTCGTAAAAACCCTTTCTTGAGAAAGCGATACGGTTTGATTTAGGCAAGGTTTCTTTGAGTCGAAATATAACCCACAAGACTAATATTCCCGCATAGACAAGGTACATTTCAAAAATGCCACGCCAATCCGCAACAAACATAATGGCTTGGCCGAGTGTTGGTGCGATGGCTGGAACCAAGACGAAAATCATCATCACTAATGACATGATTCGCGCCATTTGAGCGCCATGAAAAAGATCGCGAACCAATGAAATAGCTGAAATATAAGGTCCAGCAACACCAAGCCCTTGAATGAAACGGCCGAACATAAGCATTTCTAAGCTCTGGGCTTGGTAACAAATGACGGTGCCGACAACGTACAAGACAAAACCACCAAACAAAATGGGACGACGTCCTAACGCATCGGATAGCGGGCCGCAAATAAGTTGTCCAAAAGCCAAACCAAGAAACAACATACTAATAAGCAATTGTGGTTGGTTTGCCGTCGTGGCACCTAATTCTTGACCAATAATACCCAGCGCGGGCAGTAACGCATCAATTGAGATGGCAACAATTGACATTAACATAGCGACTAGAACGGTAAATTCTTTTGGTGAAACGCCTGAAGCCGATGTGTTGTTGTGAGCATTTTCCATAATGTTATCCAAAGAAAACAGGTTGTTTTGTAGGATAACGAATAGCTCGAACCCTAATAATAGCTCAGTATTATACTGGGGCTTTATTAAAGTAAGTTTGTGCTTGTGTGCACAAAATAAGGAAGTGAATGCCGTTGTTATAATCTTGAGTTTTGAGATCTTTTTATTGTATGGAGTAAGATAAGTAATAGACGATATTTGCTTCAGGTGTGTAGGAGTGGTTATGCATAACAGCGAACAAGAAAAAATTGAACTTGAGCATCTCGCTGCCAAATTGTTTATGCGATGCTATGAGCGAAACACGGGTAAACATATTCGTCATATTTGGCACAATGATCCGATTCGCCCTGATGTGTCTTGCATGCTTGAAGGTGAGCGTTTGGATATCGAAATTGCGCATC
>CAXBGJ010000183.1:0-7009 GCA_963975045.1 uncultured Marinomonas sp.
AGTACGATTCAAGAATGTTTGGACATTGATAATGAACTTAGCCAACAAGGTGATACTCCGTTAACGCTGCCGTTGAGTTCTAAAAAAAGCCATGGTTTTGAAGAGGAGTGGGTGGATTTGAAAACCGCGGAAAAACATTATTTATCCGACCTTATGGCGTTTCATGATAATGATAAAGAGAAAGTAGCGCAGGTGGCGGGTATTAGCCTTCGTTCTTTATATCGTAAGTTAGAAACGTGATTTAGACGGCTTTCAAATCTCATTCTATTATGTCTTGTTTACCTCAAATATTTTCTATTCACATCGTGATCATAGATTCCCATGTGTGCGCTACCGCACAGAGCCATACCTTCCTATTGCTATAGGGTGATTTATCGAGCTCTCTTGAACATCAATAGGTTTTTATTTCCTACTCCTTTCTGGCAGAGATTGCAGTTACCGCTCTAGTTGGCGTTAATTTCTTTAGTCATAGAATGCCACGACAAATGCATTTAACGAGGGCGTGAAGTGTCATGAGGATTGTCGCTCTGACACGGTTTATTAAATCGTTTTAAATCCTTGTACGTATCATTAATTTCATACTTAACCCGCATGCTAAATGGTTGAAAGTGGCGGCGGAAGCTATTGATCGAAGTGAACAAAAATCCGACCTTACCCCTAGTTTATCTTCTCCAAGATGTTAACTGCTTATTGCCTGTCATGGATCACTGTTTGAGCAGTCGACATTACGCTAACGTAGTTGTACAGATAAAAAAGTACAGCGCTCCAGTGATTGAAGAAGGTGATCGTGATTAGGTTTTAATACTTAGATTGACTTCTTTTTGCGATGGACATGATGGATGGTTTTATATCGGCCTGATTGTCGATGGGTGTTAATAAAGGGATTAAGGCATGACAGACTTGCACATTAGCGTCAAAAAAACAGAAGAAATCACCTCAGAAACAGCCCCTCTTAACATCGGTACTGTGATTTCGATACGCGGCAGTGTCGTGGATGTGCGCTTTGATCATCAGTTGCCACCGATTCGTACCTTATTGCATACCGGAACCAAAAAACAGATTGCCATTGAAGTTTTTTCTCAATTAGACGCTCATCGAATTCGTGGTATTGCTCTGACGCCAACTCAAGGTCTTGCCCGTGGCATGTTGGTAGAAGACACTGGAAAACCCTTACAAGCGCCGGTTGGAAAAGATATTCTGTCGCGCATGTTCGATGTATTTGGCAACACCATTGATCAAAAAGCGCCACTAAAAGACGTTCAATGGCGCTCCGTTCATAACGAGCCACCCGCCTTAGAAAGACGCTCAACCAAGACGCAAGTATTCGAAACCGGAATCAAGGTAATTGATGTCTTAATGCCGCTAGAACGCGGCGGTAAAGCTGGTTTGTTTGGTGGTGCGGGTGTTGGTAAAACGGTTCTGTTGACCGAAATGATTCATAACATGGTCGGTCAGCATGCGGGCGTGAGTATCTTTTGTGGCATTGGTGAACGTTGTCGTGAAGGTGAAGAGCTCTATCGTGAGATGAGAGACGCAGGCGTGTTGGATAACATGGTGATGATGTTTGGGCAAATGAATGAACCGCCCGGCGCGCGTTTTCGTGTGGGTCATGCGGCGTTAACCATGGCGGAATATTTCCGTGACGACGAACACCGCGATGTTTTGTTACTCGTCGACAATATTTTTCGTTTCATTCAAGCGGGCATGGAAGTGTCTGGTTTAATGGGACAGATGCCGGCTCGGTTAGGTTATCAGCCAACCATGGGCACCGAATTATCACAATTAGAAGAACGTATTGCCAATACTGGCAGCGGCGCAATCACCTCGATTCAAGCCGTGTATGTGCCAGCCGATGACTTTACTGATCCTGCCGCCGTACATACTTTTTCGCACCTTTCCGCTTCGATTGTGCTGTCACGTAAACGTGCCAGTGAAGGGCTTTACCCCGCAATCGACCCGTTACAGTCCAGTTCAAAAATGGCGACGCCGAGCATTATCGGCAGACGACATTATGACCTTGCGCAGGATATTCGTCGTACGTTAGCGCAATACGCAGAGCTTAAAGACATCATTGCCATGCTCGGCATGGAGCAGTTATCGCCAGAAGATCACAAGGTGGTTGGGCGTGCTCGACGCTTAGAACGTTTTTTAACTCAGCCGTTTTTCACCACCGAGCAGTTCACTGGTATGTCTGGGAAATTGGTCAGTCTTGATGACGCGTTGGATGGTTGTGAACGGATTCTTAAAGACGAATTTGAAGACTATCCCGAAAGCGCGCTCTATATGATTGGCGCGATTGATGAAGCGCATAAAAAACACAAGCCACCAGGTGCAAAGGAGGATCAACATGCCACAAACGTACATGACGCTTAAGGTTTTGTTGCCTTACAAAGTCTTTGCTGAGGTGCTCCAAGTCAAGCGCATTGTCACGATGACACATCAAGGCGCGTTTGGCATTTTACCCAATAGGTTGGATTGCGTCGCCGCGTTGTCAGCGGGCATCTTGGTCTTTGAAGTCGAAGGCGCAGAAGAAGTCTACCTTGCGGTGGATGAGGGTGTTTTGGTGAAAACGGGGTTGGATGTCAGAGTTTCTGTACGAAATGCTATGAGCGGTATGGGGTTGGACGCCTTGCGAGCTGCGGTAGAAAAAGAATTTATGCAGCTCGACGAGCAGGAACGAACACTACGTTCTGTGTTGACCAAGATGGAAAGTGGTTTTATTCAGCGCTTGGTGGCGTTTAAGCCGGATACAAATGTGTTATGAAAAACGAGAATGAACCGGACTCTACATTGAAAAAAAAACCGCCCAGCAGCGATAGCCAACAAAACTACAGTCAGCATGTAGGCGATATGGCGTCACGCAAGCTCAATGCGCAGCGTCATGTCAATAAAACAGTGTGGTCTGGGTTAGGGATGATGGGATTAATTGGCTGGTCTATAGCGATTCCCACGGTACTCGGTGCGGGGCTTGGTATTTGGTTAGACGATCTTTATCCCGGTGGACGTTCGTGGACATTGGCGCTGCTGGTCGTTGGTCTTTGTCTTGGCTGTTTTAATGCGTGGCACTGGGTCGATAAAGAAGACAAAGATATTCATCAACATGAGGATAACAATGATGCTGATTGATTTTAGCGACAACCTATGGGGCGGTATTGCTTACGCGATTTTTGTCGGCGTATTGCTTGGTGTTTTTTATTTTGCAGGACTTTGGTGGACCGTACGTCGACTAGGTTCCAGTCAATATATCGCGCCATTGTTTCTGTTTAGTATGTTGTTTCGTATCAGCGTCGTCATGGTCAGTTTTTATGTGTTTTTGGGCAATGATTGGCGAAAGTTATTACTGGGCTTACTCGGATTCTTTGTGCTGCGATTGTTTGCTACGGGCCTTATTCGTTTAAAGGACAATCCTGTTGTCATCGCTCCCGTTCTTAGCATCAAAGATCAGCATTCTTCGTCGGGTGAGCGCTAATGAACCTCAGTCCTGATCAAATTATTTATTGGCAAATGGGGTTCTTCAAGCTCAATGCCACCATTGTATTTACGTGGCTGGTGATCTTGGTGTTGGTGGTTGGTTCTATCTTGATTACTCGAAATTTGACTACCCATCTAAAACGTTCTCGTTGGCAAAATGTATTAGAAATCGCGGTAATTACGATTAATCAGCAAATCGAAGAAGTAGGGTTAAATCAGCCTCATAAGTATCTCGGCTTTCTTGGCTCGCTGTTTTTGTTTATTGCGCTTTCGGCTCTTGGCACCATAGTGCCAGGGTTTGAGCCACCGACAGGTTCTCTTTCTACTACGGCAGCATTGGCCTTGTGTGTTTTGGTAGCGGTGCCACTATTTGGTATTCAAGAACAAGGTTTGGGTGATTACCTTTCTTCTTATACCAAACCGACCATTATCATGCTGCCGTTTAATATTATCAGCGAGGTGTCTCGCACCTTGGCTCTGGCGGTACGTTTGTTTGGCAATATGATGAGCGGCGCTATGATCATCGCGATTTTGCTTACCATTACGCCATTTTTGTTTCCTGTAGTGATGACACTACTGGGTTTGTTGACAGGCATAGTGCAAGCCTACATCTTTTTTGTGCTGGCTACTGTGTACATTGCGGCGGCCACGCGTACCCAAAAAACGACGGCTATTACGCCCAATTAACCTTGATGACGATTTAATCTTATGAACCTTTACGGAGTAACTATGGACAGCATGACGATTATTGCGGTGGTATCAATTATTACCGCGGGACTGACGATAGCGATTGGCGTTGTTGGCCCTTCATTGGGAGAAGGTAAGGCTGTGGCGACCGCGTTGTCGTCATTGGCTCAGCAACCAGATGCCTCGGCGACTATTACCCGAACCTTGTTTGTGGGTCTGGCGATGATCGAATCCACCGCGATTTATTGTTTTGTGGTGTCAATGATTCTGCTGTTTGCCAACCCTTTCTGGAATTACGGCATTGCCCAAGCGACAGGCCAATAAATTATGTTGATTGATTGGTTTACCGTCATTGCGCAACTTATCAATTTTCTTGTTCTCGTGTGGTTGCTGAAGCGTTTTCTGTATCGTCCTATTCTTGATGCGATCGATGCACGTGAAAAACGCATTGTGGACGAGCTTGCTGATGCCGACGAAAAGAGAGCGGAAGCCGAGCAGCAGCGTGAGACATTCCAGCAAAAAAATGCAGAATTTGATCAGCACCGTGCCGCGAAAATGAGCAAAGTGACAAAAGAAGCAAAAGCCGAAAAGGCGCGTTTGCTGAATGAAGTACGTGAAGAATCGGATGCGTTACGCAGCAAACTAGAATTGGCGCTTAAAAACGAGCAGCTCAGTTTGCAGGATGCACTGAGTCAGCGAGCGCGAGAAGAAGTGTTTGCGATTGCTCGGAAAGCGTTGAGTGACCTTGCTGGCACCAGTTTAGAAGCACGCATGGCCGTTATTTTTGTGCAGCGTTTAAACGCATTAAAAGACGAAGAAAAAGCCAGCTTAGAATCCGCCTTTGCAGACTCGGATCAGCCTTTAATCGTTCATACAGCGTTTGATCTTCCAGAAGAGCAGACCGCGCTTATTAGAGCAGCACTTAAGGATATCTTGGGAGATTCGGTAGACATTCAGTTTGCTACTGAGCCTGCGGTCGTCAGTGGTATCGAAATCAATGCTAACGGTCAGAAAATAGCGTGGAGCATTGCCGACTACCTTGCCACATTAACTAAGCGTGTGAACCAAGTGTTGCAGTCCCATGACGATAGTCGCCAGCAGGATCAAAGCAAAGAGCAAGCCTCATGAAGTCTATGTTTGACGAATTATTCTCAGGCTTAGCTCAGGCACGACAATCTTTCGAGCCAGCATTAACGCCACGTGAAGTCGGTGTTATTACCAGCGTTGCTACCGGTATTGCCAAAGTGTCCGGCTTGCCAGGTGTGGGCTATGAAGAACTGCTTAAGTTTCCCGGTGATATTTATGGCATAGCCTTTAACGTGGATGAAAATGAAATTGGTGCCGTGTTGCTAGGTGACTATTGGCACTTACAGGCGGGCGATGAAGTTGAACGTCTTGGCCATGTCGTCGATGTACCCGTTGGTGAAAATTTGATCGGCCGTATCATCAATCCAATCGGTGAACCTCTGGATGGCAAAGGCAAACTAGTGGTCAGTGAACGTTTACCGGTTGAGCGACCATCGCCAGCGATTATGGATCGTGCCGCCGTAAGCGTACCTTTGCAAACCGGAATCAAGGTAATTGATGCCTTGATTCCGGTAGGGCGAGGGCAGCGAGAATTGATTCTTGGTGATCGGCAAACCGGCAAGACGGCGATTGCGCTTGATACCATATTGAATCAGCGCGGAAAGAATGTGTTGTGCGTTTATTGCGCCATTGGACAACGTGCTTCTGGTGTTGCCAAAGTCATTTCGACGTTGCGTGAACAAGGCGCGCTGGAATACACCGTGGTGGTGGTGACCGAAGGAAACGATCCACCGGGGCTTGCGTACCTTGCGCCTTATGCGGCCACCAGTATTGCTGAGCATTTTATGGAAAAGGGTCGCGATGTACTGATTGTTTATGATGATCTGACGCATCACGCACGAGCGTATCGTGAATTGTCACTCTTGTTACGTCGACCTCCGGGTCGAGAAGCCTTCCCCGGTGATATTTTCTATATTCACTCGCGGCTTTTGGAACGGGCAACGCATTTAAGTGCCGAACTTGGTGGTGGTTCATTGACGGCGTTGCCGATTATCGAAACCGAAGCGCAGGATATTTCAGCGTACATTCCAACCAATTTAATTTCCATCACCGATGGGCAGATCTATCTTTCGCCCGCGTTGTTTGAACTGGGGGTTTTACCCGCTGTTGATGTGGGGAAATCAGTGTCTCGTGTTGGCGGTAAAGCCCAAAGAGCGGCGTATCGCGGCGTAACAGTCGATCTCAAATTAGCGTATGCCCAGTTTGAGGAGTTAGAAACCTTTGCTCGTTTTGGTGCGCGGTTAGACGATAATACGCTGAAAATTATTGAGCATGGACGACGCATTCGAGCGTGTTTGATGCAGCCTGAATTCGCTCCTGTGTCGATGGCAGAACAAATTACTGTTTTGGTGGCACTGACGGCTGACTTGTTTGATGACATTTCTTTAGCGCACATGCCAGCGGCGGAACAAGCGGTGCGTGGTGCGGCGGCGAACATATCTAACGAGCTGATTGAACGATTAGAAAGTTCTGACAAATTAAGCAAGGAAAATAAAGCCGTTATTCTTCAGCTTGCACGCCAAGCGCTTGACGATTTTTTAGCGGACGCTGGTTTGGCTAGTTTGAATCGGACAGATAAAGCGTCAAAACAGACGCATTCAAGTGAGCCGTCATGACTGACAGTATCGCCAGTTTACGCCATAAAATCACCAGTGCTAAAGACCTTCAGTCAGTCGTGCGCAGTATGAAAACTATCGCTTCTTCGAGCATTGGGCAATATGAAAAAGCGGTGCATTCGCTGGACGATTATTACCAAACGGTGCAA
>CAXBGJ010000184.1:0-6991 GCA_963975045.1 uncultured Marinomonas sp.
CCTCTGACCGCTCGGTTCGTAGCCGAGTACTCTATCCAGCTGAGCTACGGGTGCATAGCAATATTTTTGCAATAAATATTTTAAAGAGGATAGCCTTAAAATACTTTTTTTGAAATGGTGCACCCGAGAGGATTCGAACCTCTGACCGCTCGGTTCGTAGCCGAGTACTCTATCCAGCTGAGCTACGGGTGCACAACAACAATTCCAGTCTTTTTCACTCAGAAAGAATAGTTTCTGAGAAGACAAACTTGAATGGCGGAGAGTGAGGGATTCGAACCCTCGATGAGTTTCACCCCATACTCCCTTAGCAGGGGAGCGCCTTCGGCCACTCGGCCAACTCTCCAAACAAGTGCGGCGTAGTATATACTGCTAAAAAATCATGTAAAGACTTTTAGGCGTTTTTTTTAAAAAATAATATTAAGAGTCTTGAACGTCAGGCTGCTGCTCTTGCTCTTGTTGAATGCGAAGGTAAATTTCTTCACGGTGAACAGACACATCTTTAGGTGCATTAATACCAATGCGAACCTGATTGCCTTTTACACCCAATACAGTAACAGAAACTTCATCACCAACCATTAATGTTTCACCCACTCGACGAGTCAGAATAAGCATAAATATATCTCCCTGTAATAGCTTTTTAATCGTTAAATAGAAAAATTGCCCTACACATACTGTAGGGCAATTCCTACAAAGCTAATTGTAGCGTCTCAATAAAAATTAAACCATCCATAATAACAGGCTTTATGTATCCAATTGTTACGCCTCTCGAACACTAGAGGTCGCATCACTCAATTTAAACGCAGAGTGCAACGCTCTCACCGCTAACTCCATGTATTTTTCATCAATAATCACAGACACTTTTATCTCAGAGGTAGAGATCAGTTGAATATTAATTGACTCAGCCGCTAAAGCCCTAAACATAATACTTGCCACACCGGCATGCGAACGCATCCCCACACCAACAATAGATACTTTTGCTATTTTTGCGTCAGAAAGCACAGCACTTGCACCAAGCTCTTTCGCGATACTATTCAAAGTGGATAATGCCTGATTGTATTCATTACGATGCACCGTAAAAGTGAAGTCGGTTGTACCATCGACGGACACATTTTGAACAATCATATCCACTTCAATATTCGCATCACTAATAGGACCAAGGATTCGCGCAGCAATACCTGGAATATCAGGCACACCTTTTAGAGTTAACTTAGCTTCATCTCTATTGAATGCAATCCCAGAAACCGCTGGCTGCTCCATATTATTACTCCCCTCAGTTGTTATCAACGTACCTTCACCTTCAACAAAGCTAGACAGCACTCTAAGTGGCACTTGATACTTGCCAGCAAACTCTACAGCGCGAATCTGCAACACCTTAGAACCAAGGCTTGCCATTTCCAACATTTCTTCAAAAGTGATTTTATCCAAACGTCGCGCACTGTCTACCACTCGAGGGTCCGTTGTATAAACTCCATCCACATCTGTGTAAATTTGGCACTCATCTGCTTTTAAAGCAGCCGCCAAGGCGACCCCTGTCGTATCAGAACCACCACGACCCAGCGTCGTAATATTGCCTAATTCATCTGAGCCTTGAAACCCAGCCGCCACAACCACACGCCCAGCATCTAAATCAGCACGCATCGCCTCGGTATCAATTTTTTGAATTCTCGCTTTACCGTGAGCGCTGTCAGTCGTAATACGAATCTGCGAACCAGTATAAGAACGAGCATCAAGACCACGTTTCATTAGCGCCATAGACAAAAGCGCAATCGTAACCTGCTCTCCGGTTGACAACAGCACATCCATCTCACGCGCACTAGGCGAATCACTAATGCTTTTTGCAAGATCAATCAGCCTGTTGGTTTCACCACTCATAGCAGAAACCACAACAACAATGTCATCACCTTGTTGTTTATGCCTATAAACCCTATCTGCAACCGCCTCGATACGCTCAGCGGTACCTACCGAGGTTCCGCCGTATTTTTGAACTAACAACGCCATAATCTTTCCATTACCTACATTCAACGCTCAAATCGAGCTGACCCACTTATACCCGTTCAACAACCCAGTCAGGCACCAATGCCAGCGCATCCGCCAAACCATCGGGATTATTACCGCCAGCCTGAGCCATATCAGGACGACCGCCACCCTTACCGTCAACCAAAGGTGCGACCATCTTAATAAGGTCGCCTGCTTTAACTTTTTTCGTTAGTTCTTTAGTAACGCCAGCAATCAAGCTAACTTTGCCATCATTAACAGCCGCTAGTAAAATAACCGCAGACTCTAACTTGCTCTTCAATTCATCCAGCAAATCACGGAGTTCTTTTGGATCAGCAACCTCGACCTGAGCAACCAACAACTTACCGCCTTCAATAGAGACAGCCTGAGACGCCAAATCAGCACCAGCAAGCGCGGCCATTTTACCTTTCAGAAGATCTAATTCTTTTTGCAAACTACGAGCATGATCATTCAAAGCAACCACTTTATCGAAAGCGTTTTCTTTATTGCCTTTAACCAAGCCTGCAACACTGCCAAGTAAAGATTCAATATGACGAGTGCTGTCAATTGCCGCTTTACCGGTTAGCGCTTCAATTCGACGAACACCCGCAGCAATACCGCTTTCCGTAATAATTTTAAAGAGACCAATATCACCCGTGCGCTTAACATGCGTACCGCCACATAGCTCGATAGAATAATCCGCACCCATTGTTAGGACGCGCACTTCGCTGTCGTATTTCTCACCGAACAACGCCATCGCACCTTTTTCTTTGGCCGACTCAACGTCCATGATGTCGGTTTCAACAGGACGATTTAGACGAATCTGCTCATTTACCATGTCTTCAATCTGCTCAACCTCAGCAGGCGTTACACCTTCAAAATGAGAAAAGTCAAAACGCAAACGTTCAGGATCTACCAACGATCCTTTTTGAGTTACGTGATCTCCCAGAATACGACGCAATGCCTCATGCATTAAATGTGTAGCAGAATGATTCAATGTGGTCGCCTGTCGCATCGAGCGATCGACTTCACCGGTTACCAAATCACCAACAGAAAGACGACCTTCTTTTAACTCACCTTGATGTAAATGCGCTTTTGCCTGCTTCGTTGTGTTCGATACTTTAAAAGCACCCGTTCCACGCAACCAACCTTTGTCGCCAACTTGACCGCCTGATTCGCCATAGAAAGGCGTGCTTTTCAAAACAACCGCGGCAAACTCGCCCGCTTCGATAGACTCGACAGCAACACCATCCACCAAAATAGATTCTACTTCGCACTGAGCATTTAAATTATCGTAACCAGTAAATTCCGTCACACTGTCGATCGTGATGCCGCCAGACATATCCATTGAAAAGTTACTAGCAGAACGAGCACGATTACGCTGCTCATCCATTGCCACGTCAAAACCGGCTTCATCAATTTCAAGATTGTTTTCACGAGCAACATCGTTAGTTAAATCGGCTGGAAAACCAAACGTGTCATACAGTTTAAAAACAGTTTCACCTGGAATGATTTTTTTATCGCCCAGCTGAGAAATCGCTTCTTCAAGAATTTTCATACCTTGATCAAGTGTCTTTGCAAATTGCTCTTCTTCTTTTAGTAGAATGGAAGCAACACGGCCTTTCAACTTGCGTAATTCTGGGTAGGCATCGCCCATTTCAATATCAAGCGCCTCTACCAGTTTGTGGAAGAAGACCTCTTTTTGCCCCAGCTTATTACCGTGGCGAACAGCACGACGAACAATACGACGCAAGACATAACCGCGGCCTTCGTTGGAAGGAATAACACCATCCACAATCATGAAGGAACAAGAACGGATATGATCGGCAATAACACGTAGTGACTGAGCACTTAAATCGTCAGTACCCACTAATTTCGCAGCGGCCTTGATTAAATTCTGAAACAAATCAATTTCGTAGTTGCTATGTACGCCTTGCAGAATCGCCGCAATACGCTCTAACCCCATGCCCGTATCAACAGAAGGCTTAGGCAACGGCACCATAGTACCATCGGCAGAACGATTAAATTGCATGAAAACCACGTTCCAAATTTCAATAAAACGATCACCATCTTCTTCAGCAGAGCCTGGAGGTCCACCCCAAATATGCTCGCCATGATCATAAAAAACTTCAGAACAAGGACCACAAGGACCAGTATCACCCATTGCCCAGAAGTTATCTGATTGGTAGCGTCCACCTTTGTTATCGCCAATGCGGATGATTTTTTCTTTCGGCACTCCGATCATCTCATGCCAAAAATCAAACGCTTCATCATCGTCCGCGTAAACCGTCACCAACAATTTTTCTTTTGGCAATTTCAAAACATCTGTTAAAAATTCCCAAGCGTAAGTAATCGCTTCTTTTTTGAAATAGTCGCCAAAGCTAAAGTTACCCAGCATTTCAAAAAAAGTATGATGGCGCGCGGTATAGCCAACATTTTCAAGATCGTTATGCTTACCACCAGCTCGCACACAACGTTGAGAGCTTGTCGCACGAGTATACGGTCGCTGGTCTTCTCCCAAAAAAACATCTTTAAACTGAACCATTCCGGCGTTTGTAAACAATAAAGTAGGATCATTACCCGGAATCAGTGAACTAGATTCAACAATTTGATGCTGCTTGCTTTCGAAATACGATAAAAATGATTGGCGTAACTCAGAACTCTTCATAATAGGGTGAGTCTCTATCTCTATTTTCTGGACGAAGTGGATTGCGTGAATGGCCTATTTGTAAAAACCTATTCGATGCAAGGAAAAGCACAAAATAGTACACGCAAAGGATAGGTGTTTTCAAAAGAAACCGTAGGAATTTAACGCTTATTTGTACAAGTCTTAAACAAAAGCCTCTTTTCCGGGAGAATTGAGGCTAAATGGAGTGCTATGATTTAATTTCACTAACAGTATGGTACTGATAGTGAGGCCGTGTGGTCATTCTCGTCACCAGTTCATAACCGATTGTCCCAGCAAAATCAGCAACCACCTCAACAGGGACATTTCCTCCCCACAACACAACCTCTTGACCGATCTCAAAAGACTGACTGGCATCAGCAAAACGGACTGTAATCATATCCATCGATACTCGCCCAGCCAACATGGCAGAAATAGCATTCACTTCTAATGGCGCACCGCTTTGAGTGTGACGGGCATAACCATCACCGTACCCGACAGCAACCGTGGCCAGCTGGTGATCTTCTGCGGCTTCATAAGACAGGCCGTAGCCGACCTTTTCACCTTTTTTCAAAGAGCGTACAGAAATAACCTTAGATGACAATGTCATTGCTGGGGCCAATCCCAACTGCTGCCCCGTTAAGCCAGAAAATGGAGAAATGCCATATAACATGATTCCTGGACGAATCCAGCCACCTTCAGGGACAGCCCACTTCATGATCGCTGCTGAATTCGCTACACTCGCCTCTATAGCGCCTATTTCTTGACGCGCGCTTTCAAAATACGTCAGCTGTTCCATGGTCGCGATATCAGATAAATCATCCGCGCAGGAAAAATGCGTCATTAACAACACATCACCTACCTGATTACTTTCTCTGAGCTTTTTAACCAAATCACCTGCGCCCGCTTTATCCACGCCCAATCGACGCATACCGGAGTCTAGCTTCACAAATATTTTTTCAATGTTTGCTTGGCTGTCTAACAACCAATTAAGTTGCTGTGTGTTTTCAATGGCCGCCCAAAAGCCATGCTCTTCGCACAACTTCCATTCATATTCCTCAAAAACCCCCTCAAGCAACATAACTGGAGAAACAATACCTGCCTCACGCAGTGCCATTGCTTCTTCTATCGCGGCAACAGCAAACGCATCGGCTTCATTATCAAGGTGTCGAGCAACTTCAATCGCCCCGTGCCCATAAGCATTACTCTTTACGACAGCAAACGCTTTACACGTCGGCTGAAGCTTTTTGGCATAACGATAGTTCTGCAAAATAGCATTCAAATCTATCGTTGCGGTTAGTGGCCTTGCCATTTCAAATCCTTATTTCTTATAACGTTTAACAGACAAATTCTGAGAATCTATCTGTGTTTCATCGCCAGCAATGATATCCGCAATAACCGCTGCAGAACCACAACTCATTGTCCAACCAAGCGTTCCATGACCTGTATTCAAATACAAACCATCAATACCACTCGCGCCAACAACCGGTGTGCCATCTGGTGTCATCGGACGCAATCCAGTCCAATACTCAGCTTCTGAGAGATCACAGCCTTTACCAAATAAATCACTTACAACATGACTAATCGTCTCTGTTCTGGATTTAGGCAAGTCCAAATTATATCCAGTGAGCTCAGCGGTTCCCGCAGCACGAATGCGATCACCAAGACGCGTTACCGCCACCTTGTAAGTTTCATCCATCACGGTCGAAATTGGCGCATAAGCAGTGTCTAAAATAGGCACTGTTAAGGAGTACCCTTTCACTGGATAAACAGGAATGTCGATATCACACGCTTTAAGCAGCTCTTTTGAATAACTACCCAAACAAACAACAACGCTATCAAACGTTTGTAGTCCTTGCTCTGTAATAACGCCATTCAATTTATTCGCTTGGGTACTCAATGACTTAACATCCGAATTAAACTGAAAGGTAACTCCCATTTCTTCACACGTTTCTTTAAGCGACTGACAGAACAAATAGCAATCTCCTGTCTCATCTCCCATTAGTCTAAGGCCACCTTTAAATTTATCGATAACACTTCGAAGACCAGGCTCAACCTGAGCAATTTGCTCCGGCGTTAATACTTCATGAGGAACACCCAATGCCTTTAATACTTTTATATCTTTTTCTGCCGCATCAACCTGCTCTTCTTTTCGAAAAAGCTGCAACGTTCCACCTTGCCCATCCTGATACTGAATTCCGATGTCTTTTCTTAAGGAGATAAATTGATCGCGACTGTATTCTGCTAATGCCATCATTCTGGATTTATTTACACTGTATGCATCGTTATTACACTGCCCCAGCATTTTTACCATCCAGCTTATTTTTTTGA
>CAXBGJ010000185.1:0-6989 GCA_963975045.1 uncultured Marinomonas sp.
CCTAACAAACGCAGGTCTGGCCACATCATCACAAAGCTGCCAAATAAAATAACCGCTGCCCAGCGAAGAAAGTCCCCTTCAATCCGTTCTTTTAACAGCCAATACGCCAGTAAAATGGCCACGATTGGCTGCAATTTTTGAAGCAGGATAACAACGGTTGGATTCAAATAATGAAAGGCTTCGGTGAACGCCAAGGTCCCCATGGCCGAACCGATACCGCCAATAAAAAACAAGCATGAAAAACCGCTTATCGACATATGACGATAAACATGGCGATAGCGCCACAGCATAGGGCTGACAAACAGCACCAAGGTGAGATGTTCAATTAACACAATTTGTAGAGTGGAATAACCCGCGCCCAACAATGGGTAGCGAATTAAGGTATCAAGTGCCCACGTGAAACACGCGATCATGATAAAGAATGTACCTGCCATCTTTGGTTTCTCCAAGCGAATAAGATGTACAGGGGTGATGAGGAATATACCAAGCCGTTTACACACCCAAAGGATAGGCAAACTAAAACGCATACATGGCGCCAACGAACAGAACCATCACTCAATAAAGAGTCATGTTTTTTTCGTTGCTTGGTCGATCTTCTATCATCCGGACTGTAACCGTCGGCTCTGGAGTCTCACCAGATCTGCTGACCTCAACTCGATGTACCACAACGACAGGTTCGTCATCGCAACAAAAAGAATTAAGCGCTCGCGGGCTGTTCGATTAGATTTAGCAAACCTATTCAAAATCACCGCCGGTGGGGAGTTTCGCCCCGCCCCGAAGTTCGATTAATGTAAAAATTTATCATCTAACTCTAAACGCATCATCTTATTTAGGCAATAAGAACTGTGAGCACAATAATGAAATACTCTGTTTCTAACGCGCGTCATATTCCTATACACTCACTCTCTAAAAATAAACCTTCATTGAAAAGGATAATTTCAATGCAAAGCTCTTCTCGTAGTGGCATTTTTTATGCACTAACGGCGTTTACTCTTTGGGCCATCGCGCCTATTTATTTCAAAGAAATGTCTTTCGTATCGGCGACAGAAATCCTTGCTCATCGAGTGATCTGGTCGTGCCTTATCGTCTTGGTTTTAATCGTTTTACTGCGCTATACCGATGCGTTGAAAACCGTCTTGCGATCACCTAAAACGCTGATGGCCATGCTCGTATCGACGATTTTGATCGGGGTGAATTGGGGGACATTTATCTGGGCGATACAAAACAATCAAATGTTAAGCGCCAGTTTGGGGTATTACATAAACCCATTAATTAGTATTTTATTGGGTGTCATTTTCTTTAAAGAGAAATTGGATAGAGTACGTAAAGCGGCGGTAATTCTGTGTTTTTGCGCCGTGGTTTTTGAAGTTATTCAATTTGGTTCATTGCCTTGGGTTGCGCTTTCCCTAGCAATTACCTTTGGATTTTATGGTTTAGTGCGTAAGAAAATAGCCGTTGATAGCTTTACCGGTATGGCGATTGAGACAGCCATTCTTTTGCCTTTCGCTCTCTTGTATTTAATGATGAGTGATTCCCCTACTGCCAATATTTTCGAAAATAATGCAAGTGTAAATTGGTTACTGTTTGCTGCGGGACCTGTCACTATGATTCCGTTAATGTGCTTTGCGGCGGCGGCGAATCGAGTCAGTCTTGTGACACTGGGGTTCTTCCAATACATTGGTCCAACGGGGATGTTTTTTCTGGCGGTGTTCTTATATGACGAACCATTAAGCGTAGAAAAACTCACAACCTTCGTGCTTATCTGGTCCGCTCTTGCCATGCTGATTGTGGACTCTATTCGTCGTCTACGAAAAAATAAGAAAATCGGCTTCGCTCCTGAAAAAGAAGCCATATAATCTAACCTATCAATACATGACTCTCATGAGTCATGTATTCCTCATGATTTAAGTCATTCGTAAAAATAATCGCATCAATAATCGCGCTTTTTTGTTTCTTTTTTCCGGCTCAGGGCCCACAATCGCGGCCTGTTTGGCCACTGATTATACAAGAATGAAGATCATCTCTTTCGACGCATTAAGAACGCTCCATTTGCCTCATGTGAGGTATATCAAACCCGAGTCCATGTACGAACATCTTGATGAAATAAAACAAGCCGATTGGCTTCTTTTTCCTCAGTACTGGCAACTTAATGCGCTGATTTATGGTCTGAAAAAACGTATTTTTCCAAGCCTTGCTTCTTACATGATAGGCCATGATAAAGTAGAAATGACGCGTACATTTCGTACCGTCGTCCCACAACAACATCCTTATACTATCATTGCAGCAAACACGCCTTATGAAGCCGAACGAATCTGGGATGAAATGCCGTCGCCATTTGTGGCAAAAATCCCACGCAGCAGCATGGGGAATGGCGTATTTTTGATAGAAACACTCAGCCAATGGCGCGACTATATCGCTCAATCCGATGTGTTATACGCTCAAGAGTATCTGCCAATAGACAGAGATATGCGTATTATTTGGGTCGGAAATAAAATTGTCAGCGGGTATTGGCGCTTGCAATCAGACAATGGTTTTCATAATAACGTCAGCCAAGGCGGACAGGTGGAAGTTGCTCTGATCCCCAAAGAAGCGCAAGACCTAGTTACCTATCTCGCTGAATCTTTAGATATTAACCACGCAGGATTTGACATTGCCATGGTTGGGTCAGTGCCTTATGTAATTGAATTGAATCGTATTTTTGGCAATCAAGGATTGAAAAACATTCAGCACGACGTCAACACAGAGCTGCTCAATTATCTAAATGAGCAACACTTACTGTCGACGGCCAACTTAATAGTGCAGCCTGTTGGATTTTAAGAACGGGTTTGAAAGTAGCATAAGCAACAAATCGCAAAGCAGCGGCCATGGTATGTCATAACGTCATGCCTATTTTTTAACAAAGAAAGTAAAGGCTCTATTTCTGCATGGCCAACGTCTTCATATTATCCAGTGCGGCTTTTAATGTTTCTGCCACCTCTACGCTGAGACGCGTTTTTCCTGAGCAATCATTAATAGCCGACGCGTAATCTACTAAAAGCTTTTTCTGTGTATAGCGTTCATTAAGGTGTCGAAAAAAAGACTGTCTTTGTCTTTCAAACAGCCTTTGCATCAGCTTTGCTCGATCCGCATTTCCTCCGTACATGCTTAACAACTTGGGAGTAATAATGTCATGTTGGAGAAACTCACTGTAAGCAGACAAACCTTTATGAATGAGTACCATGTTACCAACATCATATTGATCAGAAAACTCGTCTAATTTTGTATCCACAAAATCCACCAGCGCGAGGCAGGCGTTTATTTCGTTAATAGACGGCTCTGCGGCGTTGGCCCCTAACGGACACATCAAACTGGCAATAAAGATTAGGTTTTTATATATTCTCAAAGCCCTTCTCCTTTTTATTATTTGAAAAGACGAATCAAAGTCGCGCTCGAGTTCAACAAAAAAGTTGTTGTGAATTATTATCAATAGTATTTCACATTTCTAATCAAAAAAGGAGAGAAGACCGAGCGGAATCAACGCAACATAGAATAAGAACTAACCTGTTTTAGCAAAAACACGTTACGTTACGCACATCGAATCCAATGTAATGTAAACTGTTCAAGCTGTCAGGAAAGACGTTATTTAACATTCATCAGAGCAAAACCATGAACAAGCGCAACGCCACTTCTGCCGATGTCGCCATTTTGGCGGACGTTTCTCAATCAACGGTATCGAGAAGTTTTGACCCAAATAGCCGAATATCTGAGTCAACACGTCAGCGCGTTTTTGCCGCCGCAGAGCAGCTGGGTTATCAGATAAATAAAGCCGCGCAAACCATGATTAAACAGCGCAGCGATCTGGTTGGTCTTGTCACTGCCGGTCTGGAAGATCCCTTTCGTTCTGAGTTTCTACATAAGTTAATCATCGAAGTGCAAAACTGTGGACTGCGTCCCATGGTGATGGATGTATCCAATCGACAAACCATCGATGAAGACTTACAAGCGCTGATTCAATATCAACTCAGCGGCGTCATTATAACCTCAGGTACACCCAGCGAAAATATTGGTAAAGCCTTCATCAAGCACGGTACCCCAGTGGTATTGGTGAATCGAACTGAGCATTCTGACGAGGCAGACATCGTCAATTTAGACAATGAAAATGCTGGGGCCATGGCCGCCGAAGCATTCCTCAAATCCGCTAAAACCAACCTTGTGGTCGTACGAGCCAAAAGCCCAAGCTTCAGTAGCGTAATGCGCGCTAAAGGTTTCTTAAACCATCTAAGCCCTTACTTGAATAAAGGCGCCGTTCAGGCAAGTGAAATTTTTTGTGAGGCAGGTAACTATGAAAGTGGTTACCAGATTGCCTCCCAAATATTGGCACTTAAAAACCGCCCAGATGGTATTTTTTTCTGCATGGATCATATTGCCTGTGGTTTTTTAGATGCCGCGAAAAAACAACTGTCCACCAGCGATCTACTATCAATCGGTGTGATTGGCTGTGATGATGTGGCCCTCGCAAGCTACAAATCGTACGATTTAACCACTCTCAGACAACCTTCAACAACAATGGCAAAAGCGGTAGTGAAAACCCTGCTAAATCGATTGAAGTTACCCGCATCACCGCCGAGTAAACAAGCTATTGCGGCTAAAATTATCTATCGTTCTACCTTAACAAAACCCTCCAGAGATTAATCTCACCCGCCAATAAGCAGATTTTTTACCCTCGGCATTTCGTTACCTATTGATCACAATAGAATTTTTATTTCGTTTTTATTTTTTTTGAAATTAACCTTTCGTTATCGTAATTTGCCTAGTATGCTTATTTTGTTGTTCATACGTATGCACAACTATTCAAAACATCAGGAGGCAATATAAAAATGAAAAACTCTCCCTATATCCTTAGCCTTGCTCTCGCAACAGCGGCGACACTCAGCGCCGCACCTGCGATGGCTAAAGGTAAGCTAAATGTTATTTGTTCAACCGATACAGATTGGTGTAGCTTGATGGAAACAAGCTTTGAAGCAGAAACAGGCATTGATGTCGCTCTTATTCGTAAGAGCTCAGGCGAAGCTTACGCTCAACTGCGAGCGGAATCGAAAAATCCAAAAATTGATATTTGGTGGGGTGGCACCGGTGATCCACACCTTCAAGCAGCGGCAGAAAAACTCACTCAAGTGTATAAACCTAAAGCCCTTCCTGATCTACGTGATTGGGCGCAGAATCAAGCAAAAGTATCTGGTTATCGTACTGTCGGTGTTTACGCGGGCGCACTGGGCTTTGGCTACAATGAAGACATTCTAAAATCCAAAGGACTTCCAGCACCACAATGTTGGAAAGACCTTGCCAAGCCAATCTACAAAGGCGAAGTACAAGTTGCCAATCCTAATTCATCCGGCACGTCATACACGGCGTTGGCGACTTTTGTGCAAATGATGGGTGAAGATCAGGCATTTGATTACCTTGCTCAGCTGCACAAAAACATCAACCAATACACAAAATCTGGCTCCGCGCCGATTAAAGCCGCGTCCAATGGTGAAACGGCCATCGGTATCACCTTCATTCACGACATCGTCAAACAGGTGAAAAAAGGTTACCCCGTCAAAGCTGTCGCGCCTTGTGAAGGCACGGGTTATGAAGTGGGATCAATGAGCATCGTAAAAGGCGCTCGTCACTTAAAAGAAGCCAAAATCTGGGCTGAGTTTGCCTTACGTCCTGACATTCAAACCATGGCCGATAAAGCCAACGCATATCAAGTACCATCCAACAAATTGGCAACAACGCCGCCAGGCGCGCCTGACTTCGATACTCTAAAACTGATCGATTATGACTTCGCAAAATATGGGTCCGCGGACACGCGCCAACATTTGTTACAACGTTGGGATGCTGAGATCAAACCTCTACCACGTTAATCATTCAGACATACCTTGTTTTTACTGAGATCTACTGGGCCATCGCGCCCAGTAGAAACTCAAGTTACTGTTTGGAGTATCGATCGTGAAACACTCTTTTATCCCGTGGCTGTTACTCGGCTGGATCGGTTTTTTACTGATGCCTTGGTATCTGCTCGAAGACGGCTTTTGGTCATTTGTTTGGTTAACCGATGGTTACCCAATCGACTTAGATTACGCGCCGGCGATTTTACAAGGAATGCTTGGTGACAAGCTCTGGCTGCTGCCGTTAGCCTTACCTTTAATCGCACCATTACGACTCATTTTGTTACAAAAGAATGACCCAAGATACAGTCGCTATCTGATTCTTTCGGGAGCTCTCGGCCTTATTTACATGATGAGCCAAGGCTTTGCCATTGGCATCAGTGGCTGGCAGTTTGCTGGGTTAGACGCCTTATTTGGTGAATTAGAACAGCAACAATACGGCTTTGGTTACGGCGCCATGCTCTGCGGCTTGTCTTTTTTGATGCTCTTAACCACAGGGCTCGCTGCGACCGGTTTTTTGAAGGGTGATGTATTTGTCACTGGCAGCATAGGTTTGATTGTTGTCTTGGTTGGCTTGTTTGTCTTTTTCCCCGTTAGCCAAGTCTTGATTAGCGCCTTTATGAATAACGACGGCGTATTTGCGCCGACCGCGTTCTTTGGTAAATTATTTAGCGATAACATTTGGTCATTATCGTGTTTAAGCGATGGTTATACTTGCGGCACCGCATGGAATTCTCTAACGCTGGCACTTTTGACTGCCACCATCACGACGTTGCTCGGTTTGTCCTTCGCATTAGTGGTCACACGCACCGGCTTTCGTTGGAAAAAATCGTTACGCCTGCTCACCGTTTTACCGATTATCACACCGCCTTTTGTCATAGGTTTGGCGCTGATTCTATTATTTGGCCGCTCTGGCGTGGTGACAGAAATCTTCGCCGATGTGTTTAATATTGAGCCAGGTCGATGGATCTATGGCATGCCCGGTGTATTGTTCGCCCAAGTACTGTCTTTCACGCCCATTTCCTTTTTGGTGTTGATTGGCGTTGTCGAAGGCGTCAGCCCTTCTATGGAAGAAGC
>CAXBGJ010000186.1:0-6973 GCA_963975045.1 uncultured Marinomonas sp.
CCATTTTCATCTTCAAGCATAATCTTATCACCCATGTAGGTGGCCATCAGAGTGCATCCGCCAATCGTTGGAACCGGGTGTTTGCCCATATCATCATCGATCATGGTTTTGATCGCACCAGAGAGCGCATCGGCTTTCACTACATGGCAAGCCAATACTTTCGTCAATGCTGCTTTGTTTTCTGGCTTTAACAAGTTGGCGACAGCACCTTCAGGTAATTTATCGAACGCGGCATTGGTCGGTGCGAAAACGGTAAACGGCCCTTCGCCTTGCAAAGTGTCAACCAAGCCTGCCGCTTTCACCGCCGCCACGAGCGTCGTATGATCTTTTGAATTTACAGCATTTTCAATAATATTTTTGCTCGCATACATAGGAGCGCCACCCACCATTGGATTGACATTTTCATCCGCCCCCTTCATTCCACCAGCAGAACAGCCGGCAAGAGTCACGATAGTAGCAGCAGAAACAAGGCTTAATAATTTCATTGTTTTTCTCCAATTTAATTGTCCATAACAATTCGCCATGGTTATAAAGAGATACGGGACGAATTAAAAAAGGTTTCACCGTTTCTTCAAAAAAATCAGTTAAATAAATAAATAAATAAATAAATAGTTAAGCTGGTGTAAAAAGCAAAGAAATACCATTTAAACAATGACGCAACCCCGTTGGCTGTGGCCCATCATCAAAGATATGCCCCAAGTGACTCCCACAACGACGGCAGTGAACTTCTGTTCGAGCCATAAAAAAGCCATTGTCTTCTTTCGTTCTAACAGAATCCGGCAGGCTTTGATAAAAACTTGGCCAGCCTGTTCCACTCTCATATTTGGTGCTACTAGCGTACAGAGGAAGATCGCAACCTTTGCAGCCATAAGTGCCAACGCGTTTTTCATTAAGCAATGCGCTGCTTCCCGCTCGCTCTGTTTTTTCCTCTCGCATCACCTGATATTCAAAGTCAGTTAATCTCGCCTGCCATTGTTGCTTGGAGCGAAAAACCTCAAATTGTGAACTAGAAGCCAACACGGCCGCCGTCGCAGGCACAGTAGAAAATTTAGCAACCCCTATAACGCAAGCGGTTTTCACATGAAAATGTCGACGATTCATAATAAGACCTCCAAATGAAAGAACGCCTGAGTGCCGTTTCGGCAAACCTAGCGCATACCAAGAGATACGTGAAAAAGCAGGAAAAGTTTCAGAGGAATGTATTCAACGGCAAAGCAGAAAAGACCCCTTTGTCGCACAGGATGAAAACTTGTTTTTCAAAAGCAAAAAAAAAGGTAAGTTCCGAAGAACTTACCCTTTCTTAAATATTTTTAGCAGCTAATTAAAGTACTGTAATATTTTCTGCTTGAGGACCTTTTTGGCCAGCAGTAACAACGAATTCTACTTGTTGGCCTTCAGCCAAAGTTTTGAATCCTGAGCTAGCAATAGCGCTAAAATGTGCGAACACATCTGGGCCAGACTCTTGCTCAATAAAACCAAAACCTTTAATTTCGTTGAACCACTTAACGGTTCCTTTAACTGTATTAGACATAAATATTCACCTGAATAAAAATTAAACGCCTTATAATAAGGCATAAATTGCAAAAAAATTAGACTGTTACTTAGAAACTTCAGGACGAGGAATTATGAATAAGACAGCGTATTACAGAGTTTATAGTTAGAGACTTCTTTCTAGCTTGAAACGCTATAATATAGGCCTATTAATAGGATAGATAGCTTTATTTTCATTAAATGCTAAAAATATTTTCCTTGCTCGCATTTATTCACCCTTTTCTTCCTTAGCTTTTGCCAGCAACAAGAAACGCTTGTGAATGCGTCTCGTCGCGAGCCAAACACCTCCGACGACAAGAGGAACAGACAGCCCAATAACTAAACTTTTATCAAAATCCACGCCTTTATCATAAACCGCTTCGATAAGAAATTTTAACAATCCAACACTATAATAACTAATAGCGGCTACAGATAAGCCTTCTACAGTATGCTGCATCGCAAGTTGAATTTTTGAACGACGATCCATTGACGTGAGAAGTTGCTGATTCTGTGATTGAATCGACATTTCTACCTGAGTCCGCATCATATCCGAGACTCTATCAATACGTCTTGAGAGGCTTTCCAAGTGATTGCCTACCGTATTGCAAGTACGAACAGCAGGCGTTAAACGACGCGTCATAAACTCAGTGATCGTTAAATGTCCTGACACCTCGTCTTCTTTTAACTCATTTAAACGCTTTAAAACCAACTCATGATACGCTTTTGTCGCGCTAAATCGAAAAGAGCTTTTCGCTCTGGTGGCTTCTACCCAAGCCGCCATGTCAATCAACTCACCTAATATAGCTTGCTCATCAAGCGGTTCTGTTGAATCCGATAAGTTGGCTGTTATTTGAGCCAATTCTTCATCCATATTCACCAGTTCAGCGCTGTATCTTCGAGCCATAGGCAGCGCCAATAAGGCCATCAGACGATACGTTTCGATTTCTACCACTCGCTGAACCATACGGCCCAGCTGGCTGTCGCTCATATTTTTATTGTAGATCAAAAAACGGCCACAACCATCGCTGTGCAGCTGAAAACTAGTCCAGACTTGAGCATCACCGTTTTGTGGCCGGCTACCAACCAGACGCATGCCTTCAAAATGGCTTTTTACCAGCGCTAAATCAAGTTCAGGTATGGTGCGCGCATCTTCAACCGCCACATGAAAAGCAGCAATCACAATACCAGGAATTTTCGACAACCAATTAATAGGCAAGCAATCTAATGCATTTTGATCAAAAAAACCGATAGCACCATCCATCGGAGTATGAGTGATCATATAAGAAGTAAACTCAAGGTGTTTATCACGACGTATTTTGAAATCACCAAAATCTACTTCAAAACACGCACCATCGCCTTCTGGAGGAATGCCATCAAAATAGCTATAAAGTGAACAAAAGTGCTCGTACTCAGCATTTTTTTGCTCTGAGCCAACCATGATGGCGAGATAACTTATTCTGGTAGGACTAGGGATCACCTGAAAAGGACGCGAATGTAACTCCGCATAAAGTACATCACGCAATGGATGCATTTCCAATCCATACGAGTTATTAGCTTTATCCACTGACTTTACAACCAATATTTACAAATGAGCGTTAAACAAAAACATTCAGAAAAGAATAAAAATCACTCAACAACAACAACCTGTTGATCATTCGGTAGTTTCCATAAAATTCTATTTTTACCACTTTTTTTAGCAAACCCAAGCATGTCATCAGCCGCATCAAAAAAATCGTCACTTTTACAACCAAGACTCGGTGATTTTGTGGAACCTCCCACGCTTACCGTTACCTTGCCGCTAAAATCTTCATGACTATAGGCCAAATTCAAAGCTTCTACGCCTTGCATACAACGACGCGCGACATCGATAGCGATTTCGCGAGAATGCTGCGGCAGCAAAATAACAAACTCCTCTCCACCGTATCGTGCTACCAGACCTTTATCTGACACTTGATGTGCTAACACTGCAGCCACTTGTTGGAGTACTTTATCGCCAGTGGCGTGGCCGTAACAATCGTTGTATTGCTTAAAGTTATCGATATCAATAACAAGCAATGAAATACAATCTTGATTTAGGATGGCGGCTTGCCACTCGTGTGCAATCACATCTTGATATTTACGACGATTGGCAAGTGATGTAAGTGGGTCTATGTTAGCTAACTCTTCAAGCATTTTACGCTGTTTTATAAGCTGTAAATGAAGACGTACACGAGCCTGCACAATATTCGTATGTAGTGGCTTTTGAATGTAATCACTTGCCCCCATTAATAGTGCTTTTTCTTCATGACTTGAATCATTTAAGGCGGTGACAAAAATAACGGGAATCGCACTTGTACGTGCATCGTGGCGAAGACGGGTCATGGTTTCAAAGCCATCCATCTCAGGCATTAAGACATCTAGTAAAATCAAATCTGGCTGATATTCTATGGCTTTTCTAATACCTTGCTCACCACTTTTTGCCATCATAATGCAGACATCATCATTCAGTATGTCGCCGATTATTTTCAAATTGATTTTTTCGTCATCAATGACTAAAACACTTTGCTTTGCTGCCATCGTCTTTAATTACCTTGAAGCTCGAAAATAAGCTGAGATGCTTTAACAGCAGCAATCTCAAACTCGACATCCTTTATATCAAAAATTAAGTGTTCAACATCTAACGCATACTTTGTCCCTCTCACCATCTTACGCAATAGGCTAAAATGATTTTCTACAAAGAAATCTGATCTTTTAAGCAAAGGGACAATCACTTCCAGTTTACTGACCAACTCATCGGCACAAAACGCCCGCTCATCTTCATCACTGTTAATTAATGAAGCATAAGGTATTAAGACTTTCCCTAGCTCATAAGCTAATTTGTTCACCGTCTGTACAAGACGTTCAAGTAATGTTGAACTGATCGCATTGTTCTGAATATTTCGTTCTAATTCAGAACAATATAGTGATAAATCAAAGGCTCCAATATAAGCTGAATTCGATTTTAATGAATGAATGATATCGACTATATTATTTTCTAAACATTCGTCTAGAGTAAATACTTTGTATTTATTATAAAAAGCCGTTATTAAATCGAGGTATAGACTTGTTTTACCGCCAAGATTATTTATCGCACCTTTGATATCTAATGTATCGATTGATGATATTTTAAACAATACCTCAACATACGAGGAATCCTGGTTATAGACAGACAAATCATTCATTTTTAAGGAGTTATTTTGTGTTTCTGTATGTAAGTGTTTTTGTAAAGTTTTGTACAGATCAGACTTTTTAATTGGTTTATCTATATGCGCATTCATACCAGCCTGAGTGGATTGTTTTTTTGCGTCTTCAGACACATGGGCCGTCATTGCGATAATAGGGAGATTTCCATATACGCCAGACAATCTAATATATTTTGTCGCTGTTAATCCATCCATGATGGGCATTTGAATATCCATCAAGACGATATCATAACGTTTACTGTCTAATTTCTTAATGGCATCTTCGCCGTTTACTGCCACGTCTACATTAATAAACGTATCATCTAGATACCCTAGAATAACTTTTTGATTGATTAGATTATCTTCTGCCAATAACAAATTATATTGAGATAAATTAGGAATACTATTTTCTTCATTTTGCGTTAGATCAATAGGAAGTGATGTGCTTGATGAGACATTAAGAGGCAAGGTGAAACTGAAGGTTGAGCCACGTCCAATTTCGCTATTTACCCAAATGTCGCCGCCCATAATGTCACAGAGTTGACGAGATATCGTTAAACCTAATCCGGTCCCACCAAACACCCGAGTAATGCTGTCATCTGCTTGCTGAAACGATTGAAATAGCTGTTCTGTATTCGTTTTTGATATTCCTATACCTGTGTCAATCACATCGCATCTTAACAAAACACCTTGGCCATTATTGGTATCAGAATAAACACGCACGCAAACGCCACCGCGTTCAGTAAACTTAACGGCATTCGTCACCAGATTGACCAAAACTTGCTGTATCCGTAATGGATCACCCAAGAGTATGGGCGGTAGCGACGCAGAAATGTCGACTGTTAACGCCAGCTTTTTTTCTTGAGCCTTAACCGTATTCATATTGATCGCATGTTGAACGATCGATCTAGGAGAAAAAGGTACGGTTTCTATGCTCATTTTTCCGGCTTCGATCTTCGAAAAATCCAGCACATCATTAACAAGACTAAGCAGCACTTCACCAGAAGCTAATATTTTGTTCATGCAGTCTTGTTGTTCATCATTTAAAGACGTTTTAAGACTTAAGTGACTTAACCCTATCACCGCGTTAATGGGTGTGCGTATTTCATGGCTCATTCGGGCGACAAAGGAAGATTTGGCTTTCAGTGATTCTTCTACGGCACGCTTCGCACTTTCTAATTCTTTGGTTCGTTCTTGTACTTTTCGGTCAAGATCTTGATTTATTGTTTCAAGCGCGACGCTGTATTCAAGAAGTTTCTCATTGGCTTTTAATGCCACCGATTCTGCGTCTTTTATTTTGGTAATGTCACGACTCACGCCACAAACAAAAATAGGCTTACCTAATTCATCAAAGATAGGCACAAACAAGGTATCAAAATAAATACGACTGCCGTCTCCACGCGCACCGGTTTGTTCAATAGAGATGGGGGTTTTAGCTTGAAGTACTTGATGATATGTCGCATAGACCTGCTCCGCCATTTCATCACCGAATTGAACTCGCAAATTTAGCCGGTGTATCTCTGCACCTTCTTCAAGTCCCATTACTGTTTTTGACGCAGGATTATTGTCGTATAAAGAAAACTCATCGCCCTCTTCGACTGCCATAATAAACATCAAATCAGCAGAGTACCGCCACATCTGTAAAAAACAATCGATTACGGTTTGATCGTGCTCTTCTTTATTAAAAGCATGGCTTAAATTCATGTGTTTTCCTTCACAATCTAATAAATACTCAACAGTGGATTTTAGTTAATTCCCAATTCAAAGAGCTTGCCTGAGTATAGACAAGACTAACGGCTGCCCTGCATCATCTTCAGGATTGGTTGGCTGGCAATGTCCGATAACCAGATAGGTGCCAGACGAGCCGGTATGAGAAACATACTCACCAAATATAAAACCGTCCTCAGCAACATCCAACACCATTACGGAGCCATAGCTATTTTCCCATGAGCCATTCAATATCAGAGACATAACACCTTCCTTCTCGTTTAAATGTGAATGCTTAGACGCTACAACCTAGTGTTAAGATAATATAGTTGTAAAAAGTCGTGCAGGGTTATTTTGTTTGGACATAATAACTTTGTCTCCCCCCACTTTATTAAAGATCCACATCCCAACAGGAAGAACACGAGTCTCACCTTCAATATTAATCACCTTAAACTCATACACTGTATAAATATGATCCATCAAAACAGAACCCACTAATGCAAGGTAGTCTGCACCTTCCATCGGTTGAAATTGAG
>CAXBGJ010000187.1:0-6884 GCA_963975045.1 uncultured Marinomonas sp.
ATGTGTCCGGCTGGTTGATTTAGGACGAGTTGGCCGTCTTGCCATTCCTTTATCATGAGGAACTGCGGGCCTTTTCTCACTAGTGCTGCGACGGTTAGATGAGGAAGTTTTTCTCTTTCTTTGCTCTTCAAATTGCGTGACCTCTTTCAACAGAGTTTCAGTTGGCTCTATGTAGTTCCATTGCCCAACTGGCGTATTCTCAAGAGTATACGGGCCAATGGCGTAGCGAATTAACCTCAATGTGGGAAAGCCCACAGCCGCTGTCATTCGACGTACTTGTCGGTTTTTACCTTCGCGAATTTCTAAAGATATCCAGCTTGTAGGGATGTTTTCTCTGTACCGAACAGCGGGTATTCTGTTCCAAATATCTGGGGCAGTCATGCGTTCTGCTTGGGCGGGTTTGGTGAGTCCATCCTTTAATTCAACACCTTGTCTTAGCTGCGCTAATGCGGAATCTGATATTTCACCTTCCACTTGAGCCCAATAGGTTTTAGGAAGTTTGAAATCAGGCGATGCAATAACATGTTGTAACGCCCCGCGATCGGTCAGTAGTAATAACCCTTCCGAATCAAAGTCTAGTCTGCCTGCAGGGTAAAATTCTGGCGCTTCAATGTACGCTGCTAGCGTAGATTTATCGCCTTCTGCTGAGAACTGGCTTAGAACACGAAAAGGTTTGTTAAATAGAATTAAGTTAGAAGGCATGCGCTCAGTGTATGGTTAGAGTGGATAAAAGAGACGAAAATATGCAGTCGAGTAGCGTTATCTTACTTCTCATAATGAGAGGTAAGATAACAAATCCATACGGGGATGGCGATGCGATTTATTTTATGCAGGCTGAATGTTTGGGCTCGTTATTTGAGTATCCTCTTTTTCGGCGTCTGTTGGGTTGATTTCTATAGCGTGCAGGCCTCTTTCGCCTGGCTCGACATCAAATGTCACCGTTTGTCCGGCTTTTAATGTTTTGTACCCTTCAATATTGATCGCAGAATAATGAATGAAGAGATCTTCGTTAAAATCCTCTGACACAATAAATCCATAGCCTTTTGCATTGTTAAACCACTTCACTGATCCGTGATGCATGAGTTACTCCTTTTCCGCTCAGTCGATGTTTGCCTGTGCTATCAAACCGTTTATCAATAAATAGGTAATGATGGTCATAGGCGCCTTATAAACATAGCTCGGATAGCGTAGGTTGCTAAATAGGTGCAAATTGTTTGTGATGAATCGATGATAGAATTTTATATATAAACATTGATTACACATTTGCTCGCCCCAATAACAGCGTAGAAGGCGTTTTGGTATTTGTAAAATCCAAGTGGTAGTCTGTAACGTATAAGAAGTCGTATATAAGTAGTAATGCGCCAGATTTGGCAAATTATGTGAAGAATTGTAGCCTCAGAGGCATGGGATGATTGTAGATCAGCAAATTAGACTAGTATCAGAAGAAGATGAGCAACAAGGGCATTCCAGTATTGCGATTGCTCCAGAAGAAACTGAATTAAAGCCACCTTCAATGTATCAGGTCGTTTTATTTAATGATGATTATACGCCAATGGACTTTGTCGTATTTATTTTACAGCGTTTTTTCTCTATGGAAGGGGAAAAGGCTAATCAGGTCATGTTAGAAGTACATGCAAAGGGGAAAGGCGTTTGTGGTGTTTACCCTTTTGATATTGCTGAAACGAAAGTAGCAATGGTACAACAGTTCGTGGAACAAAATGAGCACCCCTTAATGTGCGACCTACAAAAGGTTGACTGATTCAGAGTGAGGGCATAGCAATGTTAGATAAAGAACTAGAACAGACCCTGAATACGGCTTTCAAAGCGGCGCGCGACAAGCGCCATGAATTCATGACGGTAGAGCATTTATTGTTGGCTCTTATTGAAAACAGCGCAGCCTCAAGCGTACTTAAGGCATGTGGTGTGAATTTAGAAACCTTGAGTAAGGAACTTGAGGAGTTTGTTGATAGTACAACACCGCTCATTCCTGAAGATGATGACGAACGCGAAGTACAGCCTACATTAGGCTTCCAGCGCGTACTTCAACGTGCGGTTTTTCATGTTCAATCTTCTGGTAAGCGAGAAGTGACAGGCGCTAACGTGCTGGTGGCTATTTTCAGCGAACAAGAAAGCCAAACGGTTTACCTGCTGAAACGTCATGGTGTGGCGCGTATTGATGTTGTCAATTATGTGGCGCACGGTATTTCTAAAACAGGCGAGGCGGCTTCTCAAGACATTGATCAAGAGGACGAAGCGGAAGACACAACAACGACACCGCTTCAAAAATTCGCGACTAACCTTAATGAAGAAGCCAAAGCGGGTAAAATCGACAAACTGATTGGCCGAGAGTATGAAGTTGAGCGAGTGATTCAAACACTGTCTCGTCGACGTAAAAATAATCCGCTATTAGTCGGCGAATCAGGTGTGGGTAAAACCGCGATTGCTGAAGGTTTGGCGAAGCGTATTGTGGATGGGCAAGTGCCGGATGTGATTGCCGATGGTATCGTCTATTCATTGGATCTTGGTGCGTTATTGGCCGGAACGAAATATCGTGGTGATTTCGAAAAGCGCCTTAAACAACTTTTGGGCGAATTGAAAAAACTCCCGAATGCGATTTTGTTTATAGATGAAATTCATACCATTATTGGCGCTGGTGCGGCTTCTGGTGGCGTGATGGACGCGTCTAATCTGCTTAAACCTGTATTGAGTTCTGGTGGTTTACGTTGCATTGGTTCGACGACTTTCCAAGAGTTTCGTGGGGTGTTTGAAAAAGATCATGCCTTAGCACGTCGTTTCCAAAAAATAGATGTGAACGAGCCAAGTGTTGATGATACTTATCAGATCTTGAAAGGCATTATTGGGGCTTTTGAAGAGCATCACAAAGTGAAATACGAAGAGCCTGCTTTATTGGCAGCCGCAGAGCTTGCTCAGCGCTATGTGACAGATCGTCACATGCCTGACAAAGCCATTGATGTTGTGGATGAAGCTGGAGCGTATCAGCGCTTGCAGCCAGAGGATAAACGTAAATCGGTCATTACCGTATCGGATATTGAAGATATCGTCTCTAAGATCGCGAGAGTGCCTGTCAGAGCGGTGAACTCGGATGACAGACAAGTCTTGTCAAATCTTGAGCGCAATCTGAAAATGGTGGTTTTCGGACAAGATAATGCGATTAGCTCTTTGTCAGCAGCGATTAAGTTATCCCGAGCAGGTTTAAAAGCAGAGGAAAAACCAATTGGATCCTTCCTAATGGCAGGACCAACGGGGGTGGGTAAAACCGAACTGACGAAGCAGCTGGCCAAGCAGTTAGGTCTAGAGTTGATTCGTTTTGATATGTCCGAATATATGGAACGTCATGCGGTGTCTCGATTGATTGGTGCGCCACCGGGGTATGTCGGTTTTGATCAAGGTGGTTTATTAACAGAAGCGGTGACAAAAAATCCTCACAGCGTTGTATTGTTGGATGAAATCGAAAAAGCGCACCCTGAAGTCTTTAACTTGCTTTTGCAGGTCATGGATCACGGTACGTTGACGGACAACAATGGTCGCAAAGCGGACTTCCGTAATGTGATCTTGGTCATGACGTCGAATGCGGGTGCGGAAGAGCTTGCTCGTCGTTCTATTGGCTTCTCGAGCCAAGACAACTCGACTGATGGCATTGAGGTGATTAATCGGACGTTTACGCCTGAATTCAGAAACCGCCTAGACGCAGTCATTCAGTTCCAGCAACTTGATGAACGCATCATCTTTAATGTGGTGGATAAGTTCTTGGTGGAGTTGCAGGCTCAATTGGACCCTAAAGGTGTCCTTCTAGAGGTCTCTGACACAGCAAGAGGTTGGTTGGCGAGTAAAGGTTATGATCGTCAGATGGGGGCTCGTCCAATGGCACGAGTCATTCAAGAGCATTTGAAGAAGCCGCTAGCGGATAAAATTCTCTTTGGCGATCTGAATGATGGTGGTCATGTGAAGGTGTCTTTAGATGAGAAGAGTGACGAGTTGAAGTTTGAAGTGATAAAAGAAGCGGTTGTGCATTAAGTATTAAGGCAACCGTTGAACATAAAAAAACCGGACAGTGTCCGGTTTTTTTATGTCTTACATCTAAGCGATTTTTAAAAAAGGCTTAAATTAACGAGCACGATAAACGATACGGCCTTTTGATAGGTCGTAAGGTGTTAGCTCTACTTTTACTTTGTCGCCTGTCAAAATACGAATGTAGTTTTTACGCATTTTTCCAGAGATATGTGCAATTACAACGTGTCCGTTTTCTAGTTCGACACGGAACATGGTATTAGGCAACGTATCAATGATAGTGCCCTCCATTTCTAAGCCTTCTTCTTTTGCCACAATAAGTGTCCTATGGTTTTAACTTATATTTAGTAGACGCCGACCATGCCTTATTCGGAGGTCTACAGACGAAGGGAAAAAGCGTTTCTCTTTCGTCAATTGAGCGCTAAATTCTGAAATCATGATGTTTATTTAGCGACGCCTGAATTTTGATCGAGCGTATTTTGCCTAAAAACACAGCGTAAGGCAAACTTAGTTGTGTTATTGAGGTGTCTATTTTTACGCTAAATGCGTTGTTTATGAGTTTTTTCACCAATGCTTAGCAGGGTTAAGTTTTTTTGTGTGCTTGTGATTAGTTGTTCTAATTTAGTGGAAAACTCTTTTCTTGGCATGAGTTCCGCACCCAGTGACAGTAAATGGTCAGATTCTACCTGGCAATCAATGAGTTCAATGTGGCAGTCTTTTGCGAGTTTGCAAAATGTTTTCAATGCAATTTTTGAGGCATTGGGTTGCAGTGAAAACATGGATTCACCAAAAAAAAACTTCCCCATCGCGACACCATAAAACCCGCCAGCCAGTTTATCGTCTAGCCATATTTCAATGGAATGGGCGTAACCCAATTTGTGTAACTCAATATAAGCATTTTTTATATCACTTGATATCCATGTGCCTTCTTTGTCTGCTCGTAGGGCGGAGCAATGACCGATTACTGATTCAAATTCTTGGTTGACGGTAAACATCCATGAATTTTTTTTTAGCGCTTTTTTCAATGAGGCGGATGTATGAAATTGTTCTGGTCTAAGAACGCAGCGCTGCTCAGGGTGCCACCATAAAATAGGGTCTGGTTCACTGAACCAAGGGAAAAAACCTTTACTGTAGAGGTGTATCAAGCGAGTCGATGAGAGGTCGCCACCAATGGCGGATAACCCCTCAGGGTCCTGTAACGCTTTATTTGGATTGGGCGTGTCATAGGGTGATTCTGACAATAATATGAGTTCATGTTTTTCGTCGGTAGAAGAATCTAACATTTTCTAATTACTGTCCTGAGTGGTGGTGGTTTTACGAGATTGCTGTTCTAGGGTGTTGTGATGATTATCTATGCGCGTTAATTATAAGTTTTTTTATTATAAAAATCACAGATTCAAAAAAGTGATGAAAAGCACTAAAGAATAAAAACTATCTACCGATACTCATTAAAGTAAGGAAGAAAAGATATTCAGCTTGCGACTTATTGACACAATGTTATGCTTAATACGAAAGAATGTGCATGAATAAGTAAAAAACATTGTTCCTTTTGATCTTTTTTGAGTGTTTTTCATCCAGTAAAGGGTGGAAAATGAAAAAAAAGAGAAAAAAAACAAAAAAAGTGCAAGGAATGCTTGACCAGTAATGGAAAACTTGGTTTTAATCGATGCAGTCTCAAATTGTAATTCGAAACAATAATTGAATGCGATGTTGAGAACTACAAGATAATCGGCTTTTTTGGCAATTGTCATAAAAGTGAAACTGATCGGTTTTAATATGCATGCGTCGTTGATTTAACAACGTTTCATGTGTAGATGAAAATCAGTAAATAGGTCTACAAGACCACATAATATAATATAAAGGGGAATCTTGAATGAAAGCGATTAAACTTGCTTCTGTGTTTGCGGTAACTGCTGTTGCAGCTGCTATTTCTACTGCTACTTTTGCCGCTGAGCCAGTTTTTTCTGGTAACGCTGGTGTTGAGTATGTAACGGATGATAATGGTAATGATGACCTGAGTGGTACTAATGACGCTGAAGTCGAAATTTCTGTAGACACAGGTATCGTCTACGCTGAAATTGAAATCGCAACTTCTGGTGGCGATGAAGGTACTACAATTGGCATGGAAAAACTGTATGTTAAACAGGGTGCAGTATCTTTCGGTCGCTTTGACGGTACAGTAGCAACTGGTTCATTCTTCGGTATGGATGAGTATTATGGTGGTGTTGATCTTGTAACTTCTGGTGATACTGACAATACTGGTATTCGTTACCAAGTAACGCCTGAGCTAACAATTGCTATTGAAGCGACAGAAAGCGTTGATGCTGTTTCAGCTGTAGCTGACGATGCTGCAACGAATGCTGATGAAACTGTTGCTGCTGTAGCTGCTCAAGATTCTGATATCGGCTTTGCAATTTCTTACGTTAAAGATTTCGGCGGCTTTAAAGCAGGTATTTCTGGTGGTTCTGTAGGTGATGCGAATGCTGTGAATATTGGCGCTCAGACTGTAGCAGGGCCTGCTACTTTATCGTTGAACTACGGCTCTGGTGCATCAGGTGTAACTGGCGCAACGGATGTTGAGCTTATGACTGCATCTATTGCGCTTGCAGCGACTGAAGCATTGACTTTGACTCTAGAGTTTTCTAGTGATTTAGAAGCTGAAAATGATGGTACTTACTTTGTTGGTGAATACGCATCTGGCGACTTGGTTTACTACGTAGAAAACTACGCTGGTGACCTAGGTTCTGAGCTTACTAAAGTTGGTGTTAAAGCTAATTTCTAAGGCTTTTATTTAGAAGGTTTTCTTTACAAGGAGAAAACCTTTCTTAGTCAAAGCGAAAGCCAGCCCTTTGGGC
>CAXBGJ010000188.1:0-6712 GCA_963975045.1 uncultured Marinomonas sp.
GTGTCGGCATTATTCGCGCCTTGTTATTGAACCCAGACATTTTATTGATGGATGAGCCCTTCTCGGCATTGGATGCGTTAACGCGGGAGCAGATCGGTTTTGATTTGTTGGATATTTGGAAAGAACATCCTAAGACTGTGTTGTTTATCACGCATTCCATTTCAGAAGCCGTGTTGCTGGCGGATCGTATTTTAGTAATGAGTAAACGCCCTGGCACCGTATTGGATTTGATCAATGTGGATCTGCCTCGTCCACGCTCACAAAAAACCATTAACTCGCCGCGTTTTGCTGAATTAACCGACTTAATCCGAGGACACATTTATGAACCAAACACGCCCGCTTAAGTCCTGGATTCTGCATCAAGCAAACCGCTTCGCACCAGCTTTGTTTTTTATCGGCTTGGTGGTTTTATGGGAACTGGTTTGCCAGTTTGGTAATGTACCTAATTACATCTTGCCATCGCCATCTGCTATTATTTCAGCGTTTTTCGATGTAGAATTTTCACGTTGGATGACTCATCTTTGGGCAACGTTACGCGTCGCGTTAATGGGCTTTGTACTGTCTATTTGTATCGCACTGCCCTTGTCTATTGGCATGATGCGTTCTGAATTAATGAACCGGGTGCTCTACCCTGCTTTGATCGTAATTCAGTCCACCCCTGTGGTAGCGGTTGCGCCTTTGATCATCGTCTTACTTGGCACAGACGATCCATCGCGCGTTTTGATTACCTGCTTAATTACCTTCTTTCCTTTGGTCGTATCGACCACAACGGGCATGTTAGAAACACCGCCAGAAATGATCGAGTTGAGCCAATCTTTACGCGCGCCGCGTTATCGTGAAACGTGGCAAATTCGTATTCCTTATGCGATTCCACATATTTTCAGTGGCTTACGCGTGTCGATTACTTTGGCGATTATTGGTGCCGTAGTGGCGGAATTTGTGGCAGCAGAAGAAGGTCTTGGCTACTTTATTCAGTTCTCCACCTCTTTCTTTAAGATTCCACAAGCCTTTGCTGGCTTGATCTTTCTGTCTGTTATCAGTTTGTTGTTGTTTAAATCGATACAGTGGATTCAGGCTTGGTGGTTTCCATGGAGCCTTCCTAAGAAGAAATAGTTTAAGAAAAAATAACGTGAGTAAAAATAGCTCAGAAAAAATAATTTTGATTAATGCGCGTTTAAATACTGCGTTAAAGACAAAAGAGAAAGATATGAAACTTAATACTAAAGACACCAACTTTTTACGCCAAAGCTTCGCTCTTGCGGATGACGCTAAAAAACAAGGCATTCATCCTTTCGCAGCCATCTTGGTTGATGACCAAGACAAGGTGATCATGTCGCAAGTAAACGGGTATTTGCCTGACTTCGATATGACAGGACATGCTGAACGCAAATTAATGACCCGCGCCAGCAAAGCATACCGACCAGATTTTCTCGCAAAATGCACCATGTATGTGTCTGCGGAGCCTTGTGCCATGTGCGCAGGCGCGGCGTATTGGGCAGGGTTAGGCCGAGTAATTTACGGACTAAGTGAAGCAAGACTAAAAGAAATCACAGGGAATCATCCTGAAAATCCAACGCTAGATTTACCTTGTCGCGCTGTGTTTGAGTCAGGACAACGAAAAGTCGATGTCATCGGCCCTTGTCTTGAAGACGAAGCGGCGGCACTGCAAGAAGGGGTTTGGTAAAAGAATCTTTAACTTAGTTAATAAAGTAAATTCAAGACAACTAACCCAATCAAAACGCTATTCAAAAAATCGCAGATGACAAACAAACTTTACCTAAAAGACATACCTAAAAGACATGCCTAAAAGGCTTTGTATGTGGTTCAAACTGCGATTTTTTGGCGTTTAAACGAAACAATTACTTAGTGTTATTAGAACGATGCTTCACGCTCTAATAACTTCAGTACTGCGCTTCGTACTTCTTGAACTAACTCGTCACCATCGACCCCTAGTACATTCCCGTTTTCAACAACTTGCTTACCGTTTATAAAGCTATGTTTAATTAAAGCGGGTTCTCCACATAAAATAGGCGCTTCTAATGGGCTATGAACGCCAGCAAAACGAGGAGCATCAAGTGAATACAAAACTAAATCGGCAGCATGACCCACTTCAATACGCCCTGTTTTTAGCCCTAAAAGGTCAGCGCCATTGCTGGTTCCCCAATGTATTATTTGGTTTACGTTCGTTGCTTCTGGACCACCTTGACTACGATGCAATAACCAAGCGAGATTAAGTTCTTGCAACATAGAAGCACTCTCACTTGATGCCGAGCCATCCACACCAACGGTAATAGGGATGCCTGCTTTTTCCATCGCGATTGCTGGCGCTATTCCACTGCCGAGTCGGCAATTAGAAGTAGGACAATGCGCAATTCTAGTCTTAGTTTGTGCAAGTAACTTTATGGCGTTATGGTCGGCCTGTACTAAATGCGCAAACCATACATCCTCACCTAACCAATCGCAGTGCGCGGCATAATCAATCGCACTCATACCAAAACGTTGTTGAGCCATTTCCTCATCAAATGACACCTCAAGTAAATGAGAATGACGCTTTAATTGCCTATCTTTAGCCCATTGCGCATACACTTTTAAATCCTCTGCTGGAGAAGTGTGAATAAGGCTTGTTGGAGCAACCACTAAGCGCCTCATACTGAAAGGACTGTCATCGTGATAACGTTTATAAGACGCATCAAGTCTATCTAAAGACAAAGACAATGTTTCTGGTACGATTTTACTACCTTGCATGCCCTTGTGACTGCCTTGAGTCGTCGCACCACCACGACACAAAACCAGCTTAATACCCAAATCATCAGCCGCCCGCCAAACAGCGTCTTCCAATTCTGGTGACGTCGTCGAATGATATAAATAATGATGATCTGCACAAGTTGTTACGCCTGAACGAAGTTGCTCATAGAGACCTAATTTTGCCGCGATATACATGAGATCAGGTGTAATATGTGGCCAAAAACGATATGGCACACTGACTAACCACTCACCTAAACCTTGATTTAATCCTGCTGGTATACCTTTAAGAATGGATTGAGCGAGGTGGTGATGGGTATTTATAAAGCCTGGATAAAGTACACAGTTCGATGCGTCGATTTGTACATCGTCAGCATGAGCAGTGAGAGATTCACCGATATCAGAAATCACGCCATTTTTTAAACGGATATCTTGCGTGGAAGAATAGCCAAAGACCGCTTGCGCTTTACGAATTAAATATTGGGGCATACACACTCTCCTTTAATTAGGAAAGAGCAATGTCCAGGCCGAAAAGGCTTAACCGCTTCTACTCTTTTGGATCAATGAAACAGACATTTTTGATGCCTGCAAAATAAACAAGCAAACCTCATACCACTTACTATTTTATAGTTTATTGAGTTTAAGCCTAAATCTGCTGCTTTTCTTAGTGCAAACCCCACCCAAAAAGCACCGGTTTAGTGCGCTCTTAAAATAAACTAAGCCAACAGCTCAGTATATTCGCATTCAAATCTATTGGCCTACATTTTGCTTATTCTTCATATCACGCATTTTTGAGTGATATACGAGTAGAAGCGGTCAGACTTAATTTGATGTTTTAAGCAGCATCAAGTCCGGGCATTGCTCACAACCTTATTCGACAACCCAAGCAGGATGTTGAAAGGGAAGTGACAGCCGTATCGATAAAACTCGACTGTGTACCCAGCCCTCTCGCTCTTTCCTCATCTTATTTTTTTGTGGTTGTTTCAACAATTTAGTTTTTTTACTTATAAAAAGTAAATCAAACAATGTGATGAAACACGGAGAAAAATATGAGTAAAACCTTACACAAGACTAAGAATGCAACTTTCTTTCGCCAATTAGGTTTGGCGAGCGTCCTAACGGTATCACTGTTCAACGGCAGCGCCTTTGCCGCCGATAAAGTAACATTCCAATTAGATTGGTTACCAGGTGGTGACAAAGCGCCGATTTATGTCGGTGTAAAAAAAGGTTTTTTTAAAGACGTTGATATAGACGTTAAAATAGCCAGCGGCCGAGGTTCTACTGATTCGATTAGCAAAATTGCCACAGGCAACTCAGATATCGGCTTATCAGATCTAGTGGCTCTTTTAATGGCTAAAGCGCAAAACGATGTGCCCGTATCTGCTGTTTATTCTATTTTCAGCAAAGCACCTCACGCGTTCTTTGTTCCAGAGAGCTCTAATATCTATAGTGTCAAAGATGTGGCTGGAAAGCGTATTGCAACCTCGCCTTACACGTCATCCAATGTCTTCTTACCTCTCCTTCTTGATATCAATAACGTTGACCCTGACAGCATACAATTAATAAAAGCGGATGCTGGTGCTTTAAACCCAATGCTCTTATCAGAAAACGTTGATGTGGTTATTTCTTGGATAACCGACACCATCATTTACCAACAACAGGCAGCGAGCGCGAATAAGAAACTGCGAGTTCTACCTTGGTATGATGCCGGCTTAGAGTTTTACTCCACGTCTATCATCGCATCAGATCGCTTTCTTGCAGCCAACCCCGATGTGGTAAAACGCTTTCTTAGCGCTTACAAAAAATCCATTGAATACACTTGGGAACATCCTGTAGAAAGTGGTGAAATTGTTCATGACATAGTTCCTGAGGTCGATGCAATTACAGCAACAAATACAATCAAATCGATTAAAACTTTAGTCTTCAATGAAGTAAGCCAGCAAGATGGATTAGGAGCGATCACACCTGAACGACTTGCAAAAACCTGGGTATCAACAGCAACTGCACAAGGTATAGAAGCATCAAGCTTTGACCCTGAAACGGCTATTAACCGTGAATTTGAAGTGAAATAGAGTAAGAAATTTAAAAAAAAAATGAGAGCCACACTATAGAAAGGAGTAGAAGCAGGCTGGCACAGTCAGGTCATTGCTCCTTTTTCACTAGGTGTTGCTTAGGCTAAAAACATTTAACGAAAAAACCTTTGCACACTTATTTATGGAAAAGGAAGTCATGAAAGAGGAAACCATTATGCCCCATTCTTACAAACTAGAAGAACTACAAAGAGAAACCACCTTTGGCGGCGCAGGAGAAGACACCAACGACCGTGAAATAAGAATCATTGATCTAAGTGATTTTGATCGTCGTCGTGAAGAAATAACCGAGCAACTTTGGCTCGCCGCCACCGAGATTGGTTTTTTCCAATTAAGTCATCACGGTATTCCATCCGAAGAAATAAACGCAGCCTTTATTGAGTCCGAGCGTTTCTTTGATTTACCTGAGACCATCAGAGCCCAATACCCCAGACCAAAAGGCGTTAACGCAGGCTGGGAAAGTCGGAGCCAAATTCGCCCATCGACGGGCACAAAAGACCAGAAAGAATCCTACCAAATCACCCAATATCACATGGACAATTTGTGGCCGAGCGAAGAAGAATTACCGAATTTTCAAGCCAACACTTTGCGTTTTGAAAAACAGTGTTGGGATGTTGGGATGAAAGTGCTGTCTTGCTTTGCAGATAAATTAGGCTTTGATCGAGACTTCTTCAGCAAGGCCCACGACCCAAAGCATGACGACTACCAAAGCACCTTGCGTCTATTGCATTATTTTCCAACAGAAGGCGTAACGGAACAAGGCAATATCTGGCGCGCAGGCGCTCACACAGACTTTGATTGCTTAACCCTACTCTTCCAACACGAAGGCCACGGCGGCTTACAAGTGTGCCCAGGAGCAGAGTCTGACAGCCAACGCTGGACTAACATTCCGCCGCTGCCGAATGTTATTACCTGCAACATTGGCGACATGCTCATGCGCTGGAGTGACGACAAGCTCATCTCAAACCTACATCGGGTCCGCCAACCAAGAGTCAACGAATACTGCGGCAGCCGCCACTCCATCGCTTTTTTCTGTCAAGCCAACAAAAAGCAAATCATCCAAGGTCCAGAAAAACGCTATCAACCAATCAGCGCCGCGGATTTTTTAAGCCAACGCATACAGGCTAACTTTGTCGATAAAGAGACAGGCAAACCTTCTGCTTAGCCCTCTATAACGAACGGCAAAGAAAAGCACTCAAATCACAACGTCTTGTTGGTTATTAAACTGCCCCAAGGCGTTTTCAAATTCCGCTATGCCTTCTTCAAATTCGTTTCTGGTGTTAAAGCCGCCAAGAGAAATTCGTAAAGCGTTGAGATCTATTACCGTTGTTGATGACGCAGGATGGCGAAATAAATCCGCGGTTCTGACTTTCACATTTTTAGATAACAAGAAGCCGTTAAATTGGTTTACGTTTATAGAATTCGGTAAACAGAGCCACACATTCAAACCACCACAACGAGTGGTTAAACCGTGTTTTTCCGCCATGGTCTTGAACGCTTTTTGTCGATAACGCATTTCGCCTTCTAACAGGGATTGGTTGTGTATGAAGCGTTCACTGGTTAGGAAACGTGTCGCGAGCTCAAAATTTAACGTCGAAACCATCCAGCATTGACTGTGAATATTGGCGTTGAAGGCTTGCTGCCATTCTTTAGGAACGACGCTGTAGGCGACTCGTAATCCACCCGCGACGTATTTGGACAAACTCGATAGATAAAACACGCGATCCGGTGCTTGCTGTTGCAAAGGTAAACGCCAATTTTCTGAAAAACAGTAGTTCACATCGTCTTCAATGATATAAAAATCATATTCGTGGCTGAGCGTGACGATACGATCTAATTGAGCTTGAGAGTATTGAATATTGGTTGGATTTTGCATATTG
>CAXBGJ010000189.1:0-6684 GCA_963975045.1 uncultured Marinomonas sp.
GTTGTTCCCTTACCAAATAACGAAAACAGGCCAGCGTTCGCGCTGGCTTTTTTTTTGTTCTCAATATAAGACTTTTTTGTTTGGCCGTATCTAAAATCAAAATATGGGTGACAATAAACAAAAGAGTATACTGCTTTTAATCAAGGGTAAATGCGGAAGTAGGGAAGGTACGATATGACAGACCAAGTGAATTTACGGCCCGTTACTATGGCGGATGCGAAAGATTTGTTGGTGTGGCGAAATGATCCTGACACCCGTCAAGCATCCCATAATACCGATGAAATATCGTTAGATATGCATCTAGTGTGGCTGGAAGCGTCTTTGAGTAAACCGGAGCAACGACGCTTATGGATAGCAGAAATGAACGCTAAAGCGGTTGGAACTTGTCGAGCAGATCGGATCGACGGTGCTTGGGAACTGTCTTGGACCGTGGCGCCAGAAGCGCGGGGAAAAGGTATTGCCCAGCAAATGTTATCCGCCTTAATGAAAAACTTCCATGAGCCCCTTGTTGCGCAGATTAAAAGGGGAAATGCGGCCTCAATAAAAGTGTCTGAACGAGCAGGCTTCATCTTTGATAAAGAAGAGCATGGTGTACTGTTTTATGTGTTTCCTAGAGAGCCTATCTCGTCGTATTAGTCATCAAAACGAATACGTACTTTCGGCTCGTCTTTTTTCTTTTCTGTTGGTCTACGCAGTGGATCAACCAGCTTTTCTAAACCGTTGATTTTGATTTCAAGTGACAGTTGTAGCCATTGCCCTAGATTGCCCTTTGGCCAACCTTCTTTTGCAAACCACAGTAAATACGCTTCTGGCAGGTCGATCAAAATACGACCTTGGTATTTACCAAACGGCATGGTTTGACGAGCAACTTGAACGAGATCTTCTTGTGAAAACATAGTATTTACTTATTTAATGTAATGACGTGCTTAATGGATTTGTGTGTATTTAAACATAAGCCAGTTATTTGGCAAACGCCGGATTTTCTTTAAAGCGCTGAATCAGATAATCACAGATGCGTTGTAATTTTGGTGATGGCTGACGAACTTTTGGATAAACCAGCCAGACGCCACTGTAAGGATATTGATACTGAGGGAGCAGGGCGATTAATTTACCGCTGGCCAGGTCGTCATTTACGTAATAATCCGGCAGCTGTGCAATGCCTAAACCTTTGCGAACCGCGTCTATTAACGCAGGCCCAGAATTGCTGCGCCATTGGCTGGTGATTTTTATTTCTTTGCGCTGACCGTCTTGTTGAAATAGCCAATGACTTTTCGAGCCAATCAAACAGCGGTGTTTATTTAGTTCTGCAAGCGTATGTGGCATACCATGTTGGTCAATGTAGTCGCGTGAAGCACAAAGATATTCAACACGATCACACAAACGGCGTGATAAATGGCTCGAATCTTTCATCGCACCCATGCGAATAGCAAGATCATAACCTTCGTCGATGATGTCTACCGCGCGATTGGTAAGGTGAAAATCCAATTCGATTTTAGGATGATTCAGTAAAAAGTCGTTCATCAGCGGCGCAATATAACGCTCGCCAAAGGTGGTGGCACAGGTCATTTTAAACAATCCAATCGGTGCTTGATTCAGCGTTGAAATGACTTCTTCCGCACTACTCAGTGCTTCAGGCAAACCGCGACAATGCTGATAATACAGCTCGCCTGCTTCGCTCAGGCGAATGCGTCGCGTGGTTCGAAATAATAGCGTGGTACCAAGCTCCGCTTCTAATTGAGTAATCAAGCGACTGATGTGCGAAGCAGAAACACTGAGCTTAATCGCCGCCGCGGAAAAGCTTCCTTGTTTAACCACTTCGATGAAGGCTTCCATTGCTTCCCAATTTCTCATATTTCACTCACTTGCTTAATTTTATGTTTGGTACTTTATCGTAGATAAGTGAAATTAAAAAATGATTGTTGCTGTATGGCAATAATCATTTTCCAAAATGGGCATTATCGTCGTAATGATTTGCGACTACACTGATTGCCATTATCGAGATGAAAAAATTAATTAAAAACACACTTTGGAGAACACAATGAAATGTAAAGCCGCTGTTGCTTGGGGCCCAGGCCAACCTCTTAAAATTGAAGAAATTGATGTACAAGATCCGCAAGCGGGTGAAGTTTTGGTTCGAATGGTGGCAACCGGTGTTTGTCATACCGATGCGTTTACGTTGTCTGGTGAAGACCCAGAAGGTGTTTTTCCTGCGATCCTAGGTCACGAAGGCGCAGGTGTGGTTGAAGCGGTTGGTGAAGGCGTCACGACACTAAAAGCTGGTGATCATGTTATTCCTCTTTACACCGCAGAATGTGGTGAGTGTAAGTTTTGTAAATCTGGCAAAACCAACCTATGTAGTGCCGTTCGCGAAACTCAAGGGAAAGGCTTGATGCCAGACGGCACAAGTCGTTTTAGCATCAATGGCGAACCGATTTTTCATTACATGGGCACGTCTACTTTCTCTGAATACAGTGTGGTTCCTGAGATAGCGCTCGCCAAAATTCATGTTGATGCACCGTTAGAGAAAGTCTGCTTGCTAGGCTGTGGCATCACTACGGGGATTGGTGCAGTGTTGAACACGGCGAAAGTCGAAAAAGGCGACACAGTGGCGGTATTTGGTTTGGGTGGTATCGGCTTGTCAGTTATCCAAGGCGCACGTATGGCTGGCGCTGGTCGTATTATTGCCATCGACATTAATGAATCTAAATTCGAAATGGCGAAACAATTTGGTGCGACAGATTGCGTGAATCCGAAGTCATTCGACGCACCGATTCAACAAGTCATTGTGGATATGACCGACGGCGGCGTGGATTACTCGTTCGAATGTATTGGTAACGTGCAAATCATGCGTCAGGCGCTTGAGTGTTGTCACAAAGGTTGGGGCGAATCCATCGTTATTGGCGTGGCCGGTGCGGGACAAGAAATCTCAACGAGACCATTCCAACTAGTGACTGGTCGAGTCTGGAGAGGATCGGCGTTTGGTGGTGTTAAAGGCCGCAGCCAATTGCCAGGTTACGTAGAAGACTACATGAACGGAAAAATCGAAATCGACCCATTCGTGACACACACTATGCCGCTTGAAGACATCAATAAAGCGTTTGATTTGATGCACGAAGGTAAGAGTATTCGTACTGTTATCCTTTTTGATAAAAAGTAACGGCTTCTGATCAATCGAAAACCACGTTGGCTTTCTTCCCTATTGAAAGTAGAAAGCCAACGCTAAGGAGTGGAACGATGGAATTACTTTCCAGCACTAAAAGCTTCGGTGGTTGGCTAAAACGCTATCGCCATGAAAGCTTGTCGGTAAAAGGTGAAATGACGTTTGCGATTTATTTGCCGCCACAAGCAGAAACACAAAACGTCCCCGTTTTGTACTGGTTGTCGGGTTTGACCTGTACTGACGAAAATTTCATGCAAAAAGCCGGCGCCTTTCGCAAAGCAGCGGAGTTAGGCTTGGCGATTGTATGTCCTGATACCAGCCCACGTGGCACAGAATATCCGAACGAACATGAAAGCTATGACTTTGGATCTGGGGCGGGGTTTTACGTCAATGCGACAGTGGAACCGTATTCGAACACTTATCACATGTACGATTATGTCGTTCAAGAATTGCCGCATTTGATCGAGACGAACTTTCCCGTCACTGATAAACGTTCTATTTCCGGCCATTCTATGGGTGGTCACGGCGCCTTGATTTGTGCGTTAAAGAATCCGGGCAAGTATCAATCTGTCTCGGCGTTCGCGCCAATCGTGAATCCAACCAATTGCCCTTGGGGCGAAAAAGCCTTCACCGGTTATTTGGGCGAAGACAAAGCCATTTGGAACGAATGGGACGCGACCTGCCTAGTAGAGAACCTAAGTGAACGCCTACCTTTGTTTATTGATCAAGGTGAAGCGGATAACTTTTTGGTAGAACAACTTAAACCAGAGGCCCTAGAAGCCGCCTGTGAAAAAGTCGGTCATCCGATTACGTTACGTCGTCAACCGGGTTACGACCACAGCTACTTCTTCATCGCCAGCTTTATCGATGAGCACCTAGAACACCATTCCAGAGCCTTGAGTTAATTCTAAATTAGCTTCTCTTAGAATCGACAAAAGCGAGCTACGGCTCGCTTTTTTTAGATTTGGGGTCAGATCAAAAATAGAATCATGGAGCCCTTAAACTCTAGTTTTTGCTTGTTAGGTCTTGGTTTTTCTAAACTTTATCAGAGTTAACTATTTCTTGATCTGACCCCAAGACCACCAAGACCAAGTGATGAGGAATTAGATTAGTGATTGGGAAGCTTGTTTGATATTTGCTAAGAGGGAATAAAAGGCTTGTGAGCCGAACATCATGTTCAGCTCATAAGTTGATTATTTAAGCGAATACGAAGTATTTGCGAACCGTTTCTACTACTTCCCAAGTGCCTTTCATGCCCGGTTCGATGACAAAAACATCCCCAGCCTTTAGGTGTTTTGGCTCTTCGCCTTCTGGGGTGATGATGCAGTAACCTTCCAAGAAGTGGCAAAACTCCCATTTGTCATAGTTCACTTCAAATTTACCTGGCGTGCAGATCCAAGTACCCATTATTTTGCTGCCGTCTTTTGAAAGGTAGGCGTTTAGGTTCACAGTATGTGGATCGCCACCAATACGAGTCCATTTTGTTGCGTTTACCACAGGTGTTGGGCAAGTTTCGCGCATAACGGTGATAAAGTCAGACATAGCCGCTCCAAATTATATAACGAGTTAAAGGTGGGTCATTGTATGGTGGCTATGAAGTATGAGTTTGTCTGTTTACGTCATAAATAGCGTTTAATTGGTTTAGAAAAAACATCTCCAAAATAAGGTGAAGTCACAGGCTTTAGTGGAAGTCGTAGCGTTAAAGAATCTCGGGAAATACTAATCTGTCTCGGCGTTCGCACTAATCGTGAATCCAACTAATTGCCCTTGGGAAGAAAAAGCGTTTACCGGTTATTGCCTAGTCATTTGGCTTATCGTAATTTGTGTTCTACTATTTTGATTGACTAGGTGACTGTCTAAATCAATATAAGATACTTTAACCCTTTAAATGGAGTATGACGTTGAAGAAAATAACCCTAATAGCGCTATTATTTTTGATCCCTCAGTTATCAATGGCGGCGTTGATAAACGAAATGCAAACATGCCAAGGGCTCATCGAACATATCGATAAGAAACTGGATGAAACAGGTTCTAAATATGACAAAGGTGCAGTAAAAAAAGTTCGTAATGGGCTAGAAGGTTATAATCAATATATTCAACGTGAAATTGTGACTCCTGGACTATTACAGTTCAACGGGGGCGATCAATCTAAAGCGAAGGCGATGCAAAAACAAGTTGATGCGTATAAGAAAACAATCGCTAAACGATACGACCTTACCTACCCTCAAAACGAAATATTTATGAATCATGCCATGGCGGTAAACGAATGCGCGAAACAAGCGGTGCCTTCTGGTCAAGAGCTAGAAGATTTAAAAGAAGCGCTTAACTTGATGGTCGAGTTTGCGCAATAAATTGAAGTTTGAGCCAGATTCTAACTCTTTAAGACTAATCTCAAAAACAGGCCCAAGCATGCAATCTCTAGAACAGTTAATAACATTACGTAAGACGCTTCACCAGAACCCAGAACTTTCTAATCAAGAAGAAGCAACAGCGGTTCGAATACTCAATGAATTTAAGTGTTTTTCACCGGATGAAATCGTCACAGATCTTGGTGGTACTGGGCTTGCCTTTGTTTTTAATGGAGCCGATAGTGGTCCAACGACCTTGATTCGCAGTGAATTAGACGCGCTGCCAATCGAAGAAACCAATACCTTTGCGCACCGTTCGCAAGTAAAAGGCATTTCTCATAAATGTGGTCACGATGGTCACATGAGCATCGTGACGGCACTGGGTGCGGAACTGGCGAAGTCTCGGCCACAAAAGGGTCGTGTCGTACTGTGTTTTCAGCCAGCCGAAGAAACAGGGATGGGCGCGATCCAAGTTGTTAAAGACTTTAGGTTTGCCTCATTAAAACCTGACTATGCTTTTGCGCTGCATAACTACCCTGGGTTAGAGCTAGGTAAGGTGGCTGTGCGAGCAGGGACTTTTAATTGTGCTTCGAGAGGGATGATCATCCATTTAAAAGGTAAAACGTCTCATGCAGCGCACCCTGAGAATGGAGTGAGTCCTGCCAATGCTATGTGTCATATCATTCAAGAGCTGAACACCTTGCCTGCTAAACTAACGCAACAAGGTATAGGCGGGCGGCATTGGGTGACGGTGATTCACGCCAAATTGGGCGAGATCGCTTTTGGTACCGCGCCAGGTGACGCTGTGGTGATGGTGACATTGCGCAGCGAAACCAATGAAGGCATGCACACTCTAATAGAGCAGGCTGAGGCATTTTCGCGACGCTTAGCTGAGCAAGAAAGGCTGAGCATTTCGTTTGAATACGATGACGTGTTTCAAGCCAGTGTAAACTCTCAAATAGGTTGTGATCTTGTAGTGAATGCCTGTGAAACCATGAAAACACCTTATTTATTATTGGATGAGCCAATGCGCTGGTCTGAAGACTTTGGGCAGTTCACTGCAACCGCGAAAGAAGGTGCCATGTTTGCCTTGGGCGCAGGTCAAACTAGTCCACAATTACACAACCCAGATTATGATTTTCCCGATTCATTGATTCCGATTGGTCGGGACATTTT
>CAXBGJ010000190.1:0-6671 GCA_963975045.1 uncultured Marinomonas sp.
CTGCCATCTATGGGCGTTAAAAAAATCAACGTCATTAGCCCTGCTTTTTCAATAGATTGCATAGAAACACTTGAAGAAGTGACATTAGAGCTGGGAGATGAATTTAAAAGTAACGGGGGGGTGGCTTTCGATTACATTCCCGCGCTAAACGACACACCAGACCAAGTAGCACTGTATATAAATTTGATAGAACAAAATACCAAACAATGGAAGTAACATGACGCTAAGATGTACAGAGTTCAAAGTGATTGCTTTTGATGCAGACGATACACTATGGCGTAATGAAGATATTTTTATTCATGCGCAAGACGAATTTATTAACCTACTTCTGCCATATCATGACGAAACTTACATACGCTCTCACTTAGGTGATGTACAGATTCAAAATTTAGAGCACTTTGGTTATGGTATCAAAGGCTTTACGCTTTCCATGATAGAAACAGCCATTGAATTAACTGAAGGGCGTATTTCCGGTAACGAAATACATGAAATTATCCAGCTTGCAAAATGCATGCTGGCATCACCTGTCGAATTACTACCTAACGTGGAAAACGTACTGTCTAAACTAGAAGGTAAAGCACGTTTATTTGTGATCACCAAAGGGGATTTACTGGATCAAGAAAGTAAATTAGCACGTTCTGGGATTGCCGATTATTTTGAAACCATTGAAATAGTCAGTGATAAAACGTCAGATGCTTATCAACAGATATTGCAACGCCACAACATTCCTACTGAGCACTTCTTAATGGTAGGTAATTCCTTAAAATCCGATATATTACCAGTTTTGGATTTAGGCGCTCAAGCACTTCATGTACCTTATCACAGCACTTGGGACCATGAAAAAGTCACCGACGACACGTTATTACAATACCCTCAACTAACCACGCTCAACGATATAGTGGATCTTCTTGGCTGGTTAGATTTTTCATCTTTGAATAATAAAAAGGCAGTATGATGAAATACATGAAAGTGATTGTAGGTTCACTGATTCTAATATCGACCTTGGCGCAAGCTGAAGAAAGCACTCTTGATAAAGCGAAAGGCGGCGCGCTTCAGTTATGGGATAAAACAAAAGAAACCACCATCGAAATAGCAGACAGCACCTCGGAAAAAGCCAGTGAAGTCGGCGGTAAGGCCTCTGACTTTGGAAACAAAGCGTCCAAAAGTGCCAAAGAAACGGGTGCCGTAGTTTGGGATAAAATGAAAGAAGTAGGAACAGCCACGGCTGAGGGCGCTAGGAAAGGGGCGTCGAAAATTAGAAAGTTAGTAAGTGAAGATGATTGCAAAGAAGACAGTGCACTTTGTTATAAAGATAAAGAGTAACGTTCGTGCAGGAAAAAGACACCAAAACACCTAGATCAAGCAACTGGGAACAAGAGTTCTTAGAGCAGGGTGATGCTCATATCACATCAGCCAAAGTTCGTTATCGCTGTCCAATATGCGAAAGTTTATTGGTTTTAAAAGAAGGTGCGAACGGAGCATTTTGGGGGTGCGAATCTTATCCTACCTGTCATTACACCGCTAATGACGAAGCAGGGAAACCAGTTAGAGCAAAGCGCTATCTGTGTCCTGCTTGCCAGTCCCCTTTAAGAAAAAAAACGTTTAAAGATAATGTATTTTGGGGTTGTTCGAATTACCCTGAATGCAAGGTAACTGTGGAAGACGATCAGGGCGTACCTTCAAGTACAAAAAAGTATCCGTGCCGTACTTGCGGTCATTATTTAGTGAGAAAAAAGAGCAAAAATGGATACTTCTGGGGCTGTATTACTTATCCAAAATGCACAAATACCCTAAACGATGACAAAGGTTTGCCAGCTTTAAAGAAAAAACGCTAATTCGCTTAATGTCGTACTTGTTCTATCTGCAATAACGCCTCGTCTATATTGGTATAACAAAACCTAAAGCCTTGTTTTTCGAGTTTTTGAGGAACAATTTTTGCCCCTTCAGTCAACAAACAAGCCATTTCACCAAATAGAAGTTTAAGCATCCACTTAGGTGTAGGTAACGCAGCCGGGCGGTGGAGTGACGCCGCGTAACACTTAGCGAAGTAACCTTGCTCTATTAATTGAGGGGCAACTAGGTTGTAAGCTCCGGTATAGGTTTGATCATCTATGGCAGTAAATATTGCTTCAATAACATCATCAATATGAACCCATGAAAACCACTGCTTCCCTCCCGCAATAGCCCCGCCCAAACCCAATAAGAATGGCGTTCGCATTTTACTTAGGGCTCCACCATCGCCGAGAACTACCCCTAAGCGAAATATTACAACCCGTGTCTGATCTTGAGAAAATGCGGTAGCAGAGTGTTCCCATGCCGCACAAAGGTCATGAGAGAACCCCTCTTTAGGGGGGGTGCTTTCATAAAAAACACCTTGGCGTGCTACACCGTAATAACCCACCGCTGACATTGAAATCAGTAGTTTGGGTGGGTGTTTTAATGCGCTCTTAATGTTATTAGTTAATTCAACACGGCTATTGAGTAAAGTTTGTTTGCGTTTTTTTGTCCATGGACGACTAGCAATATTTTCTCCTGCTAAATTAATAATCACATCGAACTGCTCATTGAGTACGCTCAAAGATGCTAAAGTGAGTTGATTGATGCTGGCGTCTAATCGGTTATCCACCTGCCTTACTAGGGCATAAATATGATGGTTGGCGGTTAATAGTTTTTTAAGCAAGGATCGCCCAATAAACCCTGTCGCCCCAGACAATAGTATCTTCATTTTATCATGCTCCATGTATTGCGATAATCACTCTGGTACGTACAAAAAAAGAAATAGGATCAATAACTTCCTAAGTTTAGGTCATAAACTGTTTTTCCTTAAGTTTGACCAGAAGATTTAAAGGTTTTTTAATCTGCACCTTCTTTTTCTGAAATAGGATGGCTAAAATGGGGAATCGAGAAACATTAGGTATTAAAATGCGACACAAAGAATTCGATCACATCATACTTCTTGCACACGGAAGCCCTGATCCTCTTTGGAAACAGCCCTTCGAATCTCTCTATCATCACGTTACTCAAACCTATGGCGAGAATAATGCGAGCTTGGCGTATATGGAATTAACCTCACCTTCACTAGAAGATGTCATTGCGCTACTAGACAAAGACGTTCGAAGTGTGGCTGTGTTGCCACTTTTTCTGGCAGTAGGTCGTCATTTAAGACAGGATGTACCTGCACAAATAGCGGAACTGCAACGAGATGATTTACACATAGAATTATTGTCTCCAATTGGGGATGATGAGTTAGTAAAGCAGGCTATGCAGACGGTAATTGCCCATCATTTAGGTAAGGTTTAGATATGCCATTATTTTTAGTGGATTCATGGAGTCGAATGAATGCTGTTTAAACACTTACCTGACGAAATATTTCAGGCATTAAGCGGCTCAAATAGAGCTTTGATTGAAGCGGTCTTGAATGACCTAGCGGACGTTTTTTACGATCATGCAGAAGATCCAATAAAAGACAAATCAACCATTATAGAGTCGATTGAAGACACGCTTCATAAATTGGATACGCTTGCCTGGCATGACGAACAAAAAGAGCCTTTTGACTCACCAAAAACCATTCACGATTATGCGTTAAGAATTTATCATCGTTTGGTGAACACTGGCTGGTTGGTCGAAGAACAAGAACTGTACCGCGTTAGTGTATTAATGACGCCTCAAATATCCATGTTGTTACGATCTTTAGTCGAGATCAGCCAACACGGTAAGCGTAATTATGGCGCTACCGTTTTGAGTATTCTTAGTAACCTAGAAGCCGTCGCTAAAAACCCTAAAGAGCGTGGGGTAACGCTTCGTCAATCTGCAGAAGCGTCAAGAGACTTTTCGGCGCATCTGAACCAAATATTATTGGGCATCCGCAGCTTGCAAAGAGAGCTTTTTGCGACACGCGACCCAAAAGCCATTGTTGCAGGCTTCTTTGACTTATTTGTAGAAGGCATTTTGATTGCTGACTACAAGACAATCAAAACCAGCAACAACCCTTTTCGATTTCGTCGCCAAATACTGGAATTGACTCAAGACTTTTTAACCAATCCAGACACCATGGGACAGGTTTCTCAGTGCTATGTTGATCAGCAGCTCATTTCGATGGCTGAAGCCCAGGCAATGGTTGAAAAAGACTGTCGCGATATCATTCAGACATTTAGCAATATCGAACAACGCTTAGAGCGTATTGATGAATATCGATACCGATTAGAGAAGCGTGCAGCGGATACCGCGCGTTATATGGACAGCTCTCGACCAGGCATGGCCAATAAAATCGCTGGCATCATTTCAGATGTAGCTAAATACGACACCTTACCCATATTAAAGCAGGTTGTAGGTGCTCGGTTTGTTGGTATGGCTTCTGCTGCCCAACCGACTAAACGACGTGAACCGCCACCGCCTCGAGTGATGACACCAGCGGAAGTGTCTGCTGACGCAATAAAAGCACGCGATCAACAACGACGTTTCCATGAGGCTCGCCAAGTTACCATTCCGAAAATGCAAAGCTACTTAGAAAAACAAATGGGCTCAGGAAACAGCAAACATATTTTAGATTTCACTATTGAATCGGTTGAAGACTTTGTTTGTTTTGACCATTTACGCTATATCGGTTCACTGGGCGTCAGTGCAAAAAAATTAGAAGACTTATTTGAAATACACTTTACCAATCAGTATTTGGATGTACATGAGTTCGTTGAATGTCGCGAATTTAATGTGGTACGTAGGAGCAAAGCGTAATGCTTAGAGAATTAAAAAAAGTCGTTGAAGAGTCCGGTAAAGACGCTCAAGAATTCCAACAGACAGCAAATTTCGTCATTGCGAATCAGTTCGCGAGCGCTTATAAGCATGGTCAGCGAAAGCATTACCTTCTCTTAGAGTCATACCAAGAATATTTTGATCGATTGTTTGATGCTTTAGGCATGAAACTCTATATCAATGAGAACGAGCGTCTCGCGGGCGTCCTACCTATTCAAAAAGAAGCCTTTGTTCGTTTAAAAACAGATGAGACATTATTCCTATTAGTGCTTCGCCAGATTTACGAAGAAAAAATTGAAAATTTTGAAGTAGATAATGGCTTTGTTGCTACCAATACGCACACGATACTTGATAGATTTGTGCAACTGGTTAAACGCGAAATTCCAAACGAAACACGCTTCAAAGATATTTTGGCGCTGTTTAGTCGTCATGGCATTGTTATTCGTGGCAAATCTTACGAAGAAGACAGTAAAAACCAGATGATTAATATCACCCCTGTCGTCAGGTTGATTGTCACAGAAGCCTACCTAAGACAATTAGAATCATTCAATGGCGCAGATCCTGATGAAGACGATGTTGCTGACTCAGACGTTGAAACAGAAACAGTGCAAGAAACCAATCAAGACTAGGGCCAAAATATGAAAAAGCTAAATCGAATCGTATTAGTAAATTGGTACCTACTTGGTGCAGAAGAAATTAATATTCGTGGAAATACCGCCATTGTTGGACCAACGGGTTCAGGCAAATCGTCGTTACTTGATGCCATACAAACAGTATTAACAGGTGCCAGTAAGCGTCACCTTAATTACAACGCTAGCGCAAATGATGGCAAAGCCAGTGGCCGTAGCATTCGTTCTTATATTTTGGGCATGATAGATTCAGGCCAAGCAAACGTAAAAGCATTGGGGACTCAGCCAAGACAAGACGCTACCAGCTATCTGGCTTTGGTTTTTGAAGACAGCGTCACCGGCAATGAATCAACTCTTGGTTTAGCATTAAGCGCTTCATTGGCATCGCCAGAAGAAGATGTACTGGGTCGTTTTGTATTGCCTAATTTTGGCGCAAGAAAATCTGACTTTATCGACGCAATGGAAGGCAAAAGCTACAAAGCCAAGCCATGGATCGAAGTGCGTGAGTCGATGAAAAAGGTGTGTTTAGATCCCTACATTAAATCGGGTAGCGCGTCGGCGACCCAATACATAAATCGCTACCTTGAAGAGTTAAGCCCAAGCCCAGATCAACTTATCACACTGGATAGTTTCCTTAAAAACTTCAAGAATGCGTTGAAATTTGTCCCTATTGCCTCGCCAACACGCTTTGTACAAGATTTCGTATTGGCCGAAGCGCCGCTTCAGGTTGGTGCTTACCAGAAGTCTTTGAATGAATATCGTCACTTAGAAGCTAAAACGTTAGAGGTTTCCAAGCGCATTGATGATTTAAAACTGATTCAACAAGATTGTGAGAAAAAGCATCAGCAAGAGCAAAGTGCAATCAACTATCAATGGATCGCAACGGAAGCTCGTTTTGATGAATTAGGCAGTAAACAAGACGACATTCAAGATCAATACGAACTTCAAAAAGAACGCGAAGAAGAGATTGAAGAAGAACTAGCGACGCAAGGAAGTTTGTTAAAACAGCTACAAGGCCAATTGCTTCGTTTTGAACAGCAATACGAACATTCTGACGTTGGTTTGAAGCTGCAACAATTAGAGCAAAGTAAAAAGCTTTTAGTATTGCAAGGTCAGCAAGATCAAAAAGCGATTTTACAAGTGCGCCAACTCACTTTGCTTTTAGGTGCTCTTAATTCTTTTGAAGATTTACTGTCGAAAGAAACAAGAAGTCTAGTGAAGGAGTTTTCTGCATTTACTGGACTGATCACCGAAGATGGCCGTATTGAAGGCAATCTAAAGCCGTTAACCCAG
>CAXBGJ010000191.1:0-6641 GCA_963975045.1 uncultured Marinomonas sp.
TCAAAAACCACAGTGAAAATAAGGGTATAATGCGCCAAATTTTCCCATATACGTCAAAGGTAGTGATAACTATGAGTCTTCCTAATTGCCCAAAATGTAATTCAGAATTTGTTTATGAAGATCAAACGATGTTGATCTGCCCAGAATGCGCCCATGAATGGAATCCAAATGAAGTGGTTGTCGATGAAGACGCATTGATCATTAAAGACATGAGCGGCAAACTACTGCAAGAAGGCGACAAAGTGACCTTGGCGAAAGACCTAAAAGTAAAAGGTTCTTCTCAAGTGCTGAAGATCGGCACCAAAGCAACCATCAAACGTCTAGTTGACGGCGACCACGATATTGACTGTAAAGTCGATGGCGCGGGCGACATGATGCTGAAATCTCAGTTCGTCAAAAAAGCCTCTGCTTAATTTGTATGAAAAGTAGCCAGAAAGTTTTTATTTCTTCTGGCTACTTCACTTCAATGTTTTGATGATATTTGTCTACGTTGGCGTACTTAGCTAAGTTCTATTTTTAACGTTTTACCTAAGGCTCTGGCGGCATTATCTAAGGTGTGGAGCGTCACTGACGTATTGCTTGGATCAAGCAGTCTATCCAATCCAGAACGACTTGTTTTCATTAACTTTGCCATCTTGGTTTTGGACAAGTGTTCGTGTTCAATCTTTTGCTGGATTTGCCATGCAACCACTCGCTTTATAGCGACTGCGTTGGTTTCAGTAAGTGTGCCTTCCTCTTCTAGGAAATCATCAAAGGAAGAGCCTATGTGTTTGTTAGTCATTTTTAGATTCCTCTTCTATTAGGTCTAAGGCGGAAGCTAGCTCGACATAATCTCGATATTCTGCCGCCTTAATAGAATCTATTTGATAGTAGTGGTTTAGGATTCTGAACCAGAGTAAGCCTTTTGCTAGATCGGATAAATTTTCTTTGGTCAATTGACCGCATAGTTTTTCCATAGGGCTAACTCTTTGATTTTCTATTAATGCAGAATAATCGACTGGTTTACTAGCGAAGCGTTCAATGAAACACTCTAGAATGTACTCTTTAAATAAAATTGTATAAGTGCCACTTCCAAACGGATTATCCTGTGGAGTGCGCCTTGGCATTGGTAGTGAAGGCATATGTACTTGAGGGTTTGTATGCATTTCAATGGTGGATTCACAACCTTCAAATCGTTGCTTTAAATAACCATAAAGGCCAATGTCTTTATCGTTTTTATCGTTTTTATCTTTGTATTCTACTTTACCTAAAACCACCTTTTGAAATAGCTCATTATCTTCTTCATAAAAGCACAATAGAGTCGTGAGCATTAAAATATCAATTTTAGAGCCTTTGGGCATATTCGAGATAGTTGCAACCACACGATCTGCAATTTGAATAGCAGTTCTTGGTGGCATTTTAAACGAATCTAAAATCACGGAAATATTACTTAATGTGACTTTTGCATCGTCATTCGGTGGCAGTATTTGAATCCCCGCGTTTGTTAAGTACTCGCCTGATAGCTTACTGATGTCGGTATGTACTTCCAAAAAGTTTTTTAGGTCAGGTACTTTTAGGCTAAAGCGACTATTAAAAAACCGACCAAGGTAAAGGCGAGCATCGAAGCCTTCGCCATAAATGGCTTTTACTGCATGTTGAAGTTGTTCGGTATCTGTAGCGACGACAAAGACAATGCCTTTGATATCAAAGATATGTTTGATGGTTTCGAGCATTTCTACCGCGTAGCTAGGACGGCAGCGATCTAATTCATCAATAAAAATAAAAGCTGGGTATTTGAGTTTCTTGTGAGTAACAACATTATCAACCCACTTCTCTACATGGACTTTTAAGTCATCAATGGCTTTCTTTTTACCATCATGTTCATCAATAAGCTGTTTAACCATTGTCGAAGCAAGTTCGCCCATGTTGATTGGTAGGCCATTTTCGTCTTGTATATCAGGCTCTTCTCCCTGCATGAGCGCGGCAAGATCAATATCTAAATAGCGTTTTGCCACGCTTCTTGCAAAGCCAGGTGCCGCCGCTTTTAAGAGCCCTAGTGCTTTTTTGGGGAGTTGGAATTTGGGGTCACTCTCAGACATACCTGCCTGATCTCTGAGTTGTTTGATGACAGACGAGAGAGCGGTCATTAATGGGTCATCAGAATAGTCTTGCTGCCATGCATCGATATAGACAACAGGGAAGTGGTTTTGTAAATCATTCGACCAGCGCTTTAAAAAATAGGTTTTACCAGAGCCCCATTCAGAGTTCAGGTTAAGTACATAATTACGCTTTTCATCACCTTCAGGCCTTGTTGTATCGTAGCCTTGACCGACTAAAAACTGAGTTAAAAATTCGGCGTATTTTACTCGTCCAAGGGTATCTCGCGGAAAAGTGTCTTCGTTAATTATTGTCTCGGAGGACCAATTTAGGGGGATTCGTTCTGACATTTAGATGTGTCCCTACATAGATATATCATTTGTTTAAATTGAGACTATGCATTTCTATGATTTACTGCAATTCAAATAAAGATTCTCATTATGAATGAAGTTGAAACAAACTCATGCTGAGCGGTTTACGCGCTTGCGCGTGGAGCGAGACTGTTTACATTGCCTCTGCGTATTTGGAATAAAAAAACCGCCTTCCAGTCATGTCGGAGGGCGGTTCAAGTTTTGTTTATGCGGGTCAGAAAAAGGGGATTCTACCGGCATTTTTTCTGTCTTTATAAACCACCAGCGCCAATGGCACCCATTATATTCAGTATCGTGCCACCGACGGAGCTGCCGCTGTCCTTATTTTGTTGCGCTTGGGCTGCTCTTTGTTGGTTGATGGCTATTTGTTGGTCTCGTAAGGCTATAATCTGAGCAAATTTTCCAGCGTAACTTTCAGCGGTATAACCATCTGCGTTTTTGTGTGTGGGATCTGCACCCAAATCAATCAAAGTAGCAGCTAATATTTTCCGGTCAAAAAACTCGGCGTCATGTAAAGGGGTCATACTTCTTTTTTCGTATAAATATGAACCAGAAGCGTCAAGGCCAATAATGACAGGAGTATCATGAGTTACATTGACGTCAGCTCCATGCTGAACCAGTATTTTCGCTCTCTCAGAAGACTGTGTTTCATCAAGGTAGTTTCCTAGCTCGGTAAGGAACATGCATTTTCCGTACAGACAAGAGAATTGCGTGTTGGCGTCCATACCATTTTTAAGTAAGGTCTCAAGTAAATTATTAGTGTTTGATGAGAGTATCGAACCGTACATAGGCACGCCATATTCCGGCAGAGTATTAGGTTCGCCACCTAGATCAATGATCTTTTGTACGGCTACTGCGGTATTCTCACCATTCCGAAAAGTGGGTGCTGGATTTTTAAGGAGAAAGAAGTGGCCGCTTGGGTAATATGAAAGAGAGGCAACTAAGTAATGTAGGCAATTTGTGTAGTTCGGTTTTTCATCTGGGTAACGTTCTAGTAAAAACGCCATAATCTCGAAGTCAGCAATACCACAAGCAAGTTCTGCTGGAGGAATATTTACCTCTGTTCTTTGCCATTGACTAGTCAAGGCATTAAATCGTACTGAGACTTTATGGGCTGCATCGATACTAGATAAATACTTAACAGCCTCAAGGTTTCTATTATAAATAGCGGTTTCCATCGCATTGGAAAACTCAACATAGCCTGGTTGAGCATTTTTCGAGGTAGTAATATAAGGGTTGTCTTTATTGTTTTCTAGTACGGTTATATCACGGTTCTCTATGCCCTTAATGCGAATATCAGCTTCTTTTGACGCTTGGCTAGCGCAGCCAGATAACACTATCAGTAATAAACTGATGCTAAATAAGCGAATCATAATGAATACCTTTGTAAACTATATGGATTAAATGTGAACTGGTTTGTTATCAGTATAGAGTTCAACTCTTTTTAATCCACCCTCATTTGGGGGTACTCCATCAGATATTATTTTTTCTGATCTGCTGTTTATAACGATAGCGCGGTGTTTCCACTGGTCTAGAATATAAAAAAACCGCCTTCCAGCTAAGCCAAAAGACGGTTTATGTCGCTCTACTTGTTACCTTGGTAACGAAGATTTTTAATTTCTAATTAAGTAATCAAACGCACCAAGGGCGGCGGTTGCACCACCGCCCATGGAGATGATGATTTGTTTGTATGGCGTGGTTGTCACATCACCGGCGGCAAACACACCTGGAATCGAGGTTTGTCCGTGAGCGTTGATGACGATTTCGCCTCGATTCGTCAGTTCCAACGTGTCTTTTAAGAACTCGCTGTTTGGCACCAAGCCGATTTGCACGAAGATACCTGCCACATCCACAAGGTGGGATTCGTCAGTGGTACGGTCTGTGTATTTCAGGCCGATCACCCGTTGACCATCACCGATGACTTCGGTTGTCATGGCGTTTTTGATGATGGTGATGTTTGGCAAAGAATTGGCTTTTTTCACCAATACGGCATCTGCACGTAATGTGTCACCAAACTCTAGAACGGTCACGTGTTCTACGATACCAGCAAGGTCTATCGCGGCTTCGATACCGGAATTACCACCACCAATCACCGCGGTTTTCTTGCCTTTAAACAATGGCCCGTCACAGTGTGGGCAATAAGCGACACCTTTGCCTCGGTATTCTTGTTCGCCGGGTACGTTCATTTCTCTCCAGCGTGCACCAGTGGCTAAGATGACGGTTTTACTTTTTAGTATCGCGCCATTTTCGAGTTCAATTTCGACAAACTCTTTTTTCTCAAGACGAACCGCTTTTTGCGTTTTCATCAGGTCAACGTCGTAATCCAAAACGTGTTGTTCAAGACCGGCAACCAATTTTGGACCGTCAGTCGCTTTTACGGAAATGAAGTTTTCAATTGCCATGGTATCAGCTACTTGACCGCCGAAACGTTCTGCTACGATGCCCGTACGGATGCCTTTACGAGCTGCATAAATGGCCGCCGCTGCGCCAGCTGGGCCACCACCGACGACAAGTACATCGTAAGGCGCTTTTTCAGACAAGGCCGTTGCCTGCTTGTTGGCTGCGCCTGTGTCTACTTTATTGAGGATTTCGTCTAGGGTCATACGACCTTGGCCGAATAATTCACCGTTTAAATAAACGGATGGCACGGCCATGATTTCGCGTTTTTCGACTTCGTCTTGGAACAAGGCGCCATCGATCATGGTGGCGGTGATTTTAGGATTAAGTACAGCCATTAAGTTAACGGCTTGCACAACGTCTGGACAGTTGTGGCAAGAGAGGGAAATGTACACCTCAAAGTTTAATTCTGTGTCCAAGCCTTTGATTTGCTCAAGCGTTGCTGGAGCGGCTTTGGGTGGGTGACCACCCGCTTGTAATAATGCCAATACCAAAGAGGTAAATTCGTGGCCCATTGGAATGCCAGCAAAACGAACACGAGGCACTTGCCCTAGTGGACCGATCGCCATTTGTGGTGCACGCCCCGCTGAATTTTCGTTGACAGATAAGGTGATTTTGTCGCTTTTTATCTCGGTAATTTCACGAGCTAAGCTAAGTAATTCTTCTGCTTTTTCTGAACCATTCGTAGACACAGTAATTTCAATCGGATTAACGATATTTTGTAGGTATGTGCCCAACTGTTGTTTGATGTTTGCTTCTAACATGATGTAACCCGCTTTCTGATTGAGACTTTCTGTGTTTGTTTATAAGTAAAGTAAAAGGGGTCAGACCTCTTAAGGTGGATCTGATGTCGATAGATCCCTTTATGACTATTTAAGGGATCTGACCCCTTTTAGGGTCGTCTTTTAGCGTTTAATTGGCGAATTGCTTAGATTTTGCCAACTAGATCTAAAGAAGGGGCAAGAGTGGCTTCGCCTTCTTTCCATTTCGCTGGGCAAACTTCGCCTGGGTGAGCCGCTACATATTGTGCCGCTTTCACTTTGCGCATTAGATCTTCTGCGTCACGACCAATACCTTCCGCTGTGATTTCCATTGCTTGGATAATGCCTTCTGGATCGACCAAGAAAGTCGCACGGTCTGCAAGACCTTGGCCTTCACGCATCACACCAAAATTATTGGTGATCTTGCCTGATTGGTCGCCTACCATGAAGTAGTTGATTTTGCCGATTGTTTCAGAGCTGTCATGCCACGCTTTATGAGTGAAATGAGTGTCAGTAGAAACAGAGAAGACTTCAACGCCACGTTTTTGAAGCTCTTCGTAATGGTCTGCAACATCACCCAGTTCAGTCGGGCAAACAAAAGTGAAGTCAGCTGGGTAGAAGAAAAAGATAGACCATTTGCCTAATACGTCTTTTTCAGAAATTTCTACGAATTCGCCAGACTTAAAAGCGCTTGCATTGAATGGTTTGATTTGAGTATTGATCATTGTGTATCTCCTGATGTGTGTTTGAGTGCGTTACCAACAGGAGTCATATTAGGGTGTTTTTATCGATTGATAAAATTGTTATTTACTAGTGATTCGATTGATAAAAGCTATAGTGTGTTTTGAGGGCGATATTTTTTCAATGCAAAAAGCCCCAATAGCGATTTGAAGTGCTATTGGGGCTTGCGGTTTTTTGTCGTAAGGATAAAAGGTTTATCTAAGCCACTAGCGCCACTGAGCGAGGCGAGCCATTTGCAAATGACGTTCTTGCTCGGCTTGATCCACCGTAATCGGCGTGAATTGAATAATATCCC
>CAXBGJ010000192.1:0-6620 GCA_963975045.1 uncultured Marinomonas sp.
GGGGCTGGTTTGTTTATACTGGCGTTAAATATAATTACATCTTCAATCAAATATTCACGGATGGTAATACCTTCCGCGACAGTCAGTCTGTCGATTATGATCACAATCAGAATATGTTTACGTCAGGTTTGAGTTATTCATGGGGGAGTGGTGTTTTAGCGTTCGCGATTAATGCTCCGTTTACCCTTAACGGCGATACGAATGACCGCGAATTGGATAAATTGACCCGCTACGGCACCTTGACGTTTGCTTGGCAAATATAGAATTTTTGTTTTCATCAGTGCATAAGAAAGCCTTTTACTTGGAAAAGTAAAAGGTTTTTTTTTAAGTGTTTTAACAGCACTTTTCGATCGGCATCCAATCCCATCGACACAGCAAGTTTCTCTAATGTGTCTAATTGATCCAAATGTTGACCTTCTTGGTAATGGCTTTTTTGAATCGTTTCTAGCATTTTATGCGCCGCCACGCCCATCTCTTGACCAACAAGAAACGCACGCGTTGTCGTGTAAGATCCACTACAAACTCACCTTTACTCGCTACTCTTGCTTTATAAGCGTCACCAAAGTGGGCTTTTGTCATGCCGGCAATTTGTTTGTCGGCTGGCAAAATATGCTGTCTAAAAGATGGATCAATCGCGCGTTTCGGGATCATGCCGCCCGGGTGGTAAGTGATCTCGAACTCAGGCATGTTTGCTAATACTTCGATTAACGATGAAGCTCCGTAACACACAGGACCTTATATTTGTATGAATCATTCTGACTACGATAAGCGTTTTAGGTAAAAGGTAGAAAGTTAGGAGGAGTAGATAACCACCCCAGATTCTTGAATTTGTTTTAACAAGGCTTGGTTGGTGAGGTTGTTTTCATCAACTAAGTCGATCAAGTATGGGCTGTTTAAATCGTCTAGTTCAATACGAAGAGTGGGGATGATGTCTGCTTTTGGTGTTGAAATAGAAAGGTCTATATCTGAGCCGTCACGAAACGTTCCTGTGGAGCGGGAGCCAAACAGAGTCACTTTTTCAATGTCTGGATACCTTGAAAAGGTTTCAGACATTTTTTGCAGTAAGTTAGCTGGAATGCCAAATGGGGAAAGGGTCATAGGGTGGACAATTTTTCTTTTAGTTGGATGAAGCAGGCATTATAACTTTCTCGTACCTTTAAAAATTCCGTTTCGAGAATGCTAGCATCATAAGCGTGTACCGTTTTATTTCGGCTTTCTATCATGTCCATCCATATTTGGCCGTCTTGAATTAGGCCAATGTTAAACGCCAGTCTTGTTGCGGTTCTTGATCCTGTGATGTTCTGATGACCTTCGTATTCTAGATAGTCTTTTAAAACCTTCCAAGCGAGTTCGTGAGTGAATTCGAATCTCTGTAGAACGCCTTCTTTTATGATGTTAGGCGCCTTTTCGTCGTAGGCTTCGACAGCTTCGTTTAGTTGCAGCAAGGCTTTTTTATAATTTTGAAATCGTTGTTTCCAACGTTCTGTTGGTAGATTTTCTTCGGTCATGCCCTTGTCGTCTCTTTGGTCTATAGATTTTGGCATTATGCCACAGATTACTCTGAGTAAAAGGTCGGGATTTGGTCCCGACTATTTCCTAAAATACTCTGCCAATTCCTGCCATTGTTGTTCTGATTGAGCGGCGAGCATTTCGCCATCGAGCATGTCGGGTGTGTATTCTTGTCCATCAAGTGTGCGACAAACTCCGCCTGCTTCGGTGTGAATCAGTACCCCTGCTGCGTGATCCCAAGGGAGCATTTTATAGGTCAGGCTAAAGTTGAAGTGGCCTTGGGCAATTTGTCGGTAAGCAGGACAAGAGGGTAGGTTGTTGATGCGTACAAAGCGTGAGGCTTTCAGTGCGAAGTCTTGTTTTTTCTGACCTGTATAGGCGTTAACCGACATGATGCCAGTCAGTTTGTCTAACTCGGGTTCTGCGGTGATCTGCAAGGCTAACGGCGTTTGGCTAGGAACTTGATTGTTGCCTTTTTCATTCATGGCGGTGCGTTGGAAAAATGCACCTTCGCCTAAATTGGCGTAAATCCAGTCGTCGTTTACTGGGTCATACAACAAACCAAAACGTGTCACGCCTTTCACGACAACGGCCAGTATGATGCCGAAATCTGATAATCCGTGAGCATAGTTCCATGTGCCGTCGATAGGGTCGATGATGACGCAAGTGTCTGCTGTAGCAATTTTGTCCGTGGTTGATGGGTCATCGGCGACGGCTTCTTCTCCAACAATTTCCCAGTCTGGAAAAGCGTGCTGAATTTCAGCCGTGATAAAGGCTTCGCTGGCTTTGTCCGCAACGGTGACAAGGTCGGTTAAGCTGCTTTTTATTTCGACATCGGCGGCATTTAGCTGTCGAAAACTTGGCATGACAATCTCTTGTCCTGCACGGCGGACAATGTCGATAAGCCGATCTTGAGATAGTTTTTCGAGGTTCATGCGTTGCTCCTTCGCTTTTCTATAAAGGGAAACACATTATACTTGATGAATGTGACTATGTGTTGACGGCGACGGCAAATCATTTTTTGATGAAAGAAGATTGTTACTTCGGTGTCTTATTTTATGGTTTAAACAAGACACCGAGTGGTTCGCAAAGCATTAGTATGAAAAATATTACGCTAGTTGTCTTGAACCGCTGTCTTCATGCTGGTGGTGCAATAAATTATCGACTGTAGTCGCCGCGATATGGTTCAGTGCTTCGATGGTGAAGTAACCTTGGTGGCCTGTGACGACGACATTGGGGAAGGTAAGCATGAGCTGGAAGACGCTGTCTTGGATAATATGCGAGGACATGTCTTCAAAGAAGATTTTGTTTTCCTGCTCGTAAACATCCAATCCTAAATAGCCAATTTTTCCGCTGTAAAGTGCGTCTATGGCTTCTTGCGCATGGACAAGTGCACCGCGACTGGTGTTGATGATCATCACGCCGTCTTTCATTTTGTTTAGGCTGTCTTTATTGATTAGGTGATGAGTCGAGGCGTTTAAAGGGCAATGCAAGCTGATGATGTCGCTCTTTTGATAGAGTTCTTCTAGTGGTATGTATTGGCAGCCTTGGTCGATCAGTGCTTGTGATGGGTATAAGTCGTAACATAAAACATGGCAGCCGAAGCCTTTCATGATTCGACAAAATGCCGCGCCAATGCGTCCAGTCCCAATACAACCTACCGTTTTACCTTCCAAGTTAAACCCGAGTAGTCCTTCTAAGGCAAAGTTGCCTTCTTTCACCCTGTGATAAGCACGATGTGTTTTTCGGTTTAGCGTCATAATCAGCGCGACTGCGTGTTCTGCAACGGATGTTGGACTGTAATCTGGTACATGAAATACTTTTATGCCTGTTGATTTTGCAGCGTCTAAATCTACATTATTAAACCCTGCGCAACGAAGAGCGATGGTATGGACACCTTGCTTCTTTAAAAGATGAATCACGTCGGCGTTAACGTCATCGTTGACGAAACAAGAAACGGCATCAAAATCTTTGACTAAGCTGATGGTTTCCATGCTCAAGCGACTTTCGAAGTACGTCATGGATAAGGCGGTATTGTCTGCGTAAGAGGCTAGGGTTCTTTTATCGTAGGGTTTACAGGAGAAAACGGCAATTTTCATAAAAGGTAATCCTGTCGTTTTGTCAAAAAAAGAGAGTTTAGTTATAACGCATAAAAATTCGATACGCTCGATTTTTGATTAGTAGCGTTGATGTGAATCAGTGAAATAAAGAGAATGAGCTGATTGGTGGAAAATATTATTATAAAAGCGCTTTATGTCAGAACAATTTCTGGTTTATTTTAGAGATCAAAAAAATGAGTTTGGTCGGTAATATTTTGTAATTTATGTTTATTTTTATCATGCCTTACCTAATTATAAGTAGTTAATTCATCTAAACTTCGATGAAATTGATCTGAGAATAAGATTCCGACTCAATCTCGAATTTAGAATTGGAAATGATATTTGCCAGGAGGCAAACGTGAATAAAATATCCTCTAAGAATATTTATAACCGTTGGGTGATATTGACCCTGCTTTTTGGCATTTTGGTTACCTGTACTGTGGCTTATCGAACGCAAGACGCCAATGAAAAGAGGATAGCTGAAGCCGTTGACCAGTCTTCTAACCAAGTTATGGAGGAGGTGGTGTCTCGGATTCAGCTTTATCAGTATGGATTACGGGGTGCTCGAGGGGTTTTGTTAACGGCAGGTGAAAATGAAATTACTCGAGATATTTTTTCTTTATACAGCGAAACTCGTGATGTGGATGTGGAATTTCCAGGTGCACGCGGTTTTGGTTTTATTCGACGTGTTCCTCAGGTCGATGCTGCTGCTTTCATTTTATCGGCTAGCCAAGATGGCTGGCCAGATTTTGTTATTAAAACGCTTTTCCCAAACTTTAATGAACATTATGTCATTCAGTATATTGAGCCTATAGAGCGGAATTACCTGGCGATTGGTTTGGACATAGCATCAGAAAAAAACCGCCGAGAAGCCGCTACATCATCGTTGTACACAGGAGAAGTTCGTTTAACTGGTCCCATCACCTTGGTGCAGGCATCGGGTAAAGCACAACAGTCGGTACTCATTTTGATGCCTATTTATCGAGGCGGAAAAGTACCAGAGACATTGGATGAACGGCTTGAAGCAGGTTTTGGTTGGAGTTATGCGCCATTATTAATGGAAGAGGTGTTAAGCCATTTAAATATAGACGTAGAAAAAGTCCATTATGAATTATTTGATGTAACCGATTTGGACGATAAAATTCGCTTTTATGACAGCGGAGAATTACAAAATCGTCAATACGAAACAAGCCAATCTAGGCGTATTTATGGGCGGAATTGGGAAAGTCATCTTAGTGTTTCTCCAGCCTATATCGCGGATTTACATTTACCTAATCCATTTAGTTTTTTAATCATTGGCGTCTTTATTAGCGTTCTTGGGGCTGTTCTCGTTGCTGCTGTTATAGTCAATATTTCTAGGCATCGTGAGGTTATCGCCCATCAATCTAGAATTGCTGCGGTAGTCGAAAGCTCGGCCGATGGCATTATCAGTAAAAGTCTAGAGGGGGTTATTGTCAGTTGGAATAAGGGGGCTGAGAGTATATTTGGTTATACACAGGAGGAAGCGATTGGTCAGTTATCTTTTGAGCTCTTGGTTCCATCAGACCTTCTAGACGAAGATAAGACGATTCTGTCTTCTGTTATCGATAACAAAAGATCCATTATTATTGAGACGCGTAGGAAAACTAAATCAGGATCTGATGTTCCGGTCGCACTGACGGTGTCTCCTATTTTTGACTCTAATCGTTTAGTGGTTGGAGTTTCGAATAGTGTGCGTGATATTTCTGAACGGAAAAAAGCCGAAGCTAAAATCCGCGACTTAAATTCCAGTTTAGAAAGCCAAGTAAAAGAGCGCACTCTAGAGCTTCACGAAATCAATTTACTTTTGAACGACGTGTTAGACGCTTCGTCTGAAATTGCGATTATTGCTACTGATATGGACGGTAAGATCAATCTTTTTAATAGTGGCGCGCAAAGAATGCTGGGGTATTCTGCCGAGGAAGTTGTAGGTCAAATGACGCCTCTTAGTTTCCATGTTAAAGCAGAGGTTGTAGAAGAGCGTGATACCATTTTTGAAACGACAGGTACCTATGTTTCAGATTTAATGGAAGTTTTGATCTTTAAAGCATTTCGAGATAACTACGATAGCAAAGAATGGACCTATATTGATAAGTATGGGATGGCCAAGCCGGTGTCTTTGGTTATTACTCCTATGAAGAACAGTGACGATGAAGTGATTGGTTTTTTAGGAATGGCGGTCGATATTACTGCGCAAAAAGCCAGCCAGCATGCTTTAGTTTCTACTCGAGACCAGTTACTTATGGCAACAGAGGTAGCACAACTGGGTGTTTGGACTTGGGATCTGGAAAACAATCTTCTGGATTGGAACGAAATTATGTTCGATATATACCAGTACCCACGGACATTAAAAAATGAAGGGGTTACTTATGCGCACTGGTATTACAGAGTTCATCCCGAGGACAGAGATGCGTCCGCATTGGCATTGCAAAATGCCATAAAAGGCATTGGTGAATACGATCTTGTCATGCGGCTCTTGTTGCCTGATGGCAACATTCGCTATGTGCAGACTGGCGCTTCTATTGAAAGAAATACGAGTGGAAAAGCCATTGCTGTGGCGGGTATTAATCGAGACATTACTGCCGAGAGAAATTTGGAAGCCTGGTTGCGTAAGGCAAAAGATGAAGCCGATGCCGCCAGTGCGGCCAAATCAAGCTTTCTGGCAAACATGAGTCACGAAATCCGCACCCCGATGAACGCTATTTTGGGCATGTTGGAGTTGGTTAAACGAACAGCCTTAACGCATCAGCAAGACGACTATGTTTCAAAAGCCCATATTTCAGCCAAATCTTTGCTTGGTTTAATTAATGACATTTTGGATTTTTCCAAAGTTGATGCCGGTAAGTTAACCTTGGAAAGCGTACCTTTCGAAATAGAAAACCTACTCTATGAACTTTCTACTGTGCTATCTGGAAGTTCACTGGAAAACAATGTTGAGCTCATTTTTGATATTGATAAAGACATTCCTCCCTACCTTGTCGGCGATAAACTGCG
>CAXBGJ010000193.1:0-6554 GCA_963975045.1 uncultured Marinomonas sp.
ATTCATGCGAATCTAATTTAAATAACGCTATTATTGTACGCACTATGGCCATTCGCAAAAATCAAGGCATTTTTATCTCATTCAGCCATAGACATTCTCTGCATGCAGAGTAAAATTAACTTCTGTTTTGCATAGACTTCTATTTACTGAAAGGCCGTATGGATTCCAACAATCTTGATAACTACTGCATTGAGACCACCCAATCAGAACCCGACCTATTAATCGAACTGGTTGAAAAGACCTATTCGGACATGGGTTACCCAAATAAGTTATCTGGAAAAACCATTGGCCGTACGTTGAAGCTTCTAGCAAGGATCGCACAACCTAAACGCGCTCTCGAGATTGGCATGTTTACAGGCTATTCAGCACTATCAATAGCTGAAGGGATGCCGAATGACGGTGAGCTTATTTGTTGCGAAACAAACCCAAGAGCCATTGAGTTTGCTCAATCTTTTTTTGATCGCAGTGCACACGGTAAGAAAATCAAACCGATTTTTGGCCCTGCACTAGATACGATCAAATCCCTTGAAGGGGAATTTGACTTTGTCTTTATTGATGCTGATAAACGCAATTACCTGAACTACTATGAAGCCGTTTTACCGCTTGTTAGATCTGGTGGCCTTATTATTATTGATAACTCCTTATGGCAAGGAAGAGTTCTAGCCCCAAAAGAAAACAGCGACATCGCTGTCAACCAAGTCAACCGCTTAATTGCGCAAGACAAACGAGTTGAGAATGTTCATCTGAATGTTCGCGACGGCCTTAACATCGTCGTAAAACACTAATCCTATTTCTTATAAGCCCCATTCGCCTTTGGGTCACCTCAGGCGAATGGGGTTTATGTGCTATTAAAAAGATATTACGCAAGAGGCAACGATTTTGGTCGTTTTTAAAATCACGAATAACATCTCCGGGAAGCACTATATTGGTACTTCTTTCAACAGCGGCTTCCAACGTTTTGAGCAATACATTGAAGCAACGAACGAAGGCCTAGATTTCCCCTTATACAATGACATTAGGGAAAGTGGCGTTGAAGCATTCACGGTTGAAGAGCTGTTTGAAACCAGCGACAAGCAAGAGCTATATGAATTAGAAACAGACTATATTTCTATTTATAATGGCGAAAGCTTACGTGGCTACAAAATAGCCCAGACTGCTGAAAAAGCCGCCAATCTAAACACAGGTAAAAAAGCTCTTTTTGACGCCAATGGCGTATCAACGGCAGAACAACCTAAGAAAACAAGAAAGGCCGCCGTAAAAAAGACCGTAGCGCTCCCAAAAAAAACACTTGAGCCAACACCAACCGCTCACGCCTTCTTTGGAGAGCTCATTGGCGAAGAAAGACTAGACGTTCCTGCCACTGCAGTAACGGAGAAAAAAAAAGCAGCACCTCGAACAAAAAGCAAAGCCAGCACTCAAAAAATGCTGAATGAGGCCGAAAAAACATCAAAAAAAGAACGTGAAGATAAGCTAAAAGCCCAGCAACAGGCCGAGGCAGAAGAGATGGCTCTGATCATGGCAAAAATCGATGTCACCTCCAAGTCGGCAACGTCTGCATTTCGAAAGCGAAAAAGCTAAGAACATCACTTTAAAAAAACCAGTTGATTATAAATCAACTGGTTTTTTTATTTAGATCCTTTAAAGCTTTGTTTAGCCTATGATCTAGCCTTCTTAAGCGTCTCAGAAATCATAAAAGCCAACTCCAAAGATTGATCAGCATTCAAACGAGGGTCACAATGAGTATGGTATCGATCAGCCAGATTAGCCTCAGTCACCTCGAAGGCACCACCAACACACTCTGTTACATTTTGACCAGTCATCTCAAAATGCACACCACCTGCATAACTGCCTTCTGCACTATGCACCTGAAAGAACTGCTGAACCTCTCTTAAGATATCATCAACACGGCGCGTTTTATAACCCGTTGATGCCTTAACCGTGTTTCCATGCATTGGATCACTACTCCAAACCACATTCTTGCCTTCTTTCTGAATGGCTTGAATCAGTTTAGGCATTCCGCTCTCAACTTTGTCAGCCCCCATACGAACAATCACATTCAAACGGCCCGGCTCATTTTCAGGATTTAACACATCACACAAACGCACCAAATCTTCAGGATCCATTGATGGACCTGCTTTTACACCAATAGGATTTTGAACACCACGTAAGAATTCAACATGCGCCCCATCTAGCTGACGAGTACGATCTCCAATCCACAGCATGTGCGCAGAACAATCAAACCAATCACCAGTCAAACTATCCTGACGAGTAAGCGCCTGCTCATATGGCAATAGCAACGCCTCATGGGAGGTATAAAACTCAGTTTCTTTTAATTGGGCCAAACCTGGACCAATACCGCACGCTTCCATAAACTGCAGAGCATCATCAATTTTTCCAGCAACACTATGAAAACGACTGCCCGCAGGACTGGTATTCAAAAAGTCCAAGTTCCATTGATGAACTTGGTGTAAGTCAGCGAAACCACCTTGAGCAAACGCTCGAAGTAAATTCATCGTAGACGCACTTTGATTATAAACCTGTACCAAACGCTCTGGATCAGGAATCCTAGCCTTTTCATTAAAATCAATGCCATTGATAATATCACCACGATAACTCGGCAATTCAACACCATCGATCACTTCTAAGCCTGCAGATCTCGGTTTGGCAAACTGCCCCGCCATACGGCCGACCTTTACAACAGGACATTTCCCTGCGTAAGTAAGGACAACCGACATCTGCAACATAACCTTAAAGGTGTCACGAATATTATTAGCATGGAATTCAGCAAAACTTTCAGCACAATCACCACCTTGCAACAGAAATGACTGCCCATTAGCAACTTGCGCCAATGCTTTTTTAAGCTGACGAGCTTCACCCGCAAAAACAAGAGGAGGCATTTTACCCAACGTAGCCTCGACCTGAGCGAGATGCTCCGCACTAGGATAAACCGGCTGCTGAAGCGCCGTTTTTTCTTTCCAGCTTGTTAGTTCCCACTGTTTCATAATCTTCTACAACCTTTTCTACAAATCATTTTTTTAATATTTATTAACGAGCAACAACCCAAAGTATATCAGCGTCTTTTACTGACAACGAAACAACCGCGTGCCCCATAGTGGCGTCATAATATACACTATCGCCCTCCTTCAGCTCTATCGGCTCATAAAGCTCAGTGAAAAAATTAATTTTACCCTGTAAAACCAAGAGAAATTCCTCACCATCATGGCGAACCCATTCCTTAAACTCAGAAAAAGATCGAGCCCGAACCTTTGTTTTAAAGGGCACCATTTTTTTACGACTAATCGAATAATTTAAAAGTTCATGCTCATACGTAGCCGTAGGGTGAGGCTCTCCTTTTCCTTTATGAGTAATATCCCTCCTCCCCGCAATCGAGTGATCACTCGCCTCAACAAAAAGCTGCGGTAAATCCATTTCCAAGCCATTAATTAACTTTTGAACAATAGTAAAGCTTGGCGAAACCTGATCATTCTCAATTTTTGAAAGCGTTGAACGAGCAATACCTGTTCTTTTACCCACCTCCTCAAGTGTCCAACCTTTCGCAAGACGGATTTCCTTTACACGCTTACCTAGCTCTAACGGCTCGACAAAGCGATCAGGGTCTGAAGCTGTGGCTGTTTCTAATGACGGACGGCTAACCATAATTCTCCAACACTACTTTTTAAAGAAAACACAACTAAAAAACGACCAACCAAATAGTAAGAGAACCTAATCGACTAAGAATACTAGTTTTTCAATAAAGGCTTCATGGCCACTATGCACCGAGACAGATCAAAACCCTTTCCAGCAACTTGTGACATCAAGTCATTATAATCACCGCCTTTTCCGCTTTCCAACAACACCCACAACACTGAGGATCGAGTTCCAGTACGACAAAAAGCCAATGTTTTTTTATTCTCAACCAGAGCACTACTTTGAAAATCAACCTGCTCTTGCGACAGCTTAGCCAAATCGATTGGATTATTTATATACTCCATTCCCAACGCTTCGGTTGCGTTACGAATGCTTTCACCTAGCGGCTGATCATCCGACTCCGCTTCAGGACGATTATTAATAATCCTTTCAAACCCTTTCGACTTAAGAGCGGCAATCTCCTCTTTAAGAAGTTGAGGAGCAACGAAATAAAACTCGTCAAGCTGAATTGGATGACTCATAACTACTTACCCTTTGAAATTAATTTAAGAGCGGTATAACACCTTAATAAGGTGAAAACCAAATTGTGTTTTTATCGGCCCTTGCACTTTAAATAAAGGCCCACCAAAGACAGCCTTGTCAAAGGCCGGCACCATATCACCCTTACGAAATTCCCCAAGATCTCCACCCTTTTTACCCGAAGGGCAGGTAGAGAATTGTTTAGCCAACTTATGGAAATCAGCACCTTTATCCAACTTAACCTTTAAGGAATCCGCTTCCACCTTTGTTTTTACCAAAATATGACATGCACTTGCCGTCGACATCCGAACCCCCATTGCTCAATTTAACTAGATAAAACATGTTAACCTATTTAGTATAATAGGATTAACTAAAAGCGATGATTAATCTTAAAACAGTATTGGCGCAAAAGCAGTATTAACATCAACAATAGGCGACCTTAACATGAGCAATTATGCAGCAATCGGCGACCTCTCCTTTCTCCTTGTAGAACCTTCAGACACTCAAAAGAAAATCATCACGAAAGCTTTAGAAGAAGCAGGCATCAAACAAATTGAGTACGCAAATAACATTGAAGAAACCATGTCATCGTTATCTTCCTTTCCACCAGATTTAGTTATTTCCTCAATGTATCTTCCTGACGGATCAGCTAATGATTTAATCGACAAAATTCGAAAAAATGAAGAAACTGAAAACCAGCACTTCATGCTAATTTCCAGCGAAAGAAACCGAGAACAACTAGAACATCTTAGGCAATCTGGCGTACTTGCCATATTACCAAAACCCTTCACTAAAAAAGATCTCAAACGCGCCATCCACTCAACTCTTGATCTGATTGTAGAGGAAGAGATCGACTTAGAAATGTTCGACCCAAGAACACTCCGCGTTTTGGTGACAGACGATAGCCGCATGGCGAGAAAGCACATTAGCAAAACACTTAACACAATGGGCATAGAAGACATTCAATTTGCTGAGAATGGCAAAGAAGCCATTGAATTACTTAATACAACAGGATTCGACCTTATTGTTACCGATTACAATATGCCAGAAATGGATGGCAGAGAACTAACTGAGGCAGTCCGACAAGACCCGGCGCTAGCTCACATCCCCATACTTATGGTCAGTTCAAATTCTGAAGACAGCCAACTATCGAATATCGCCCAAGAGGGCGTCGATGCTATTTGCGGAAAGCCTTTCGAACCAGCCACTGTCAGGCAACTATTAGCAAAAATACTAAACTAAAGGCATAAAAAAAGAGCTTCAAAGGAAGCTCTTTTTAATATTAGGATATCAAAAAATAAATTCAATAATGCGCCATCAACTCTATAACTATTGGCTTATTCGCCTCTGGAAAGTCGTAAGACACAAAATCAGAAACAGCAACCCAACGGACTTCCTGCCCTTCTTTACCAGCGGGCTCACCATCAAATCCTGTAACCTTATAAAAGAACAATTCAACCGATTTATCACCGTAATCATGAGAAATTGATTTAAAAAAGTCACACTCAGTTATAGAGATTCCACATTCTTCTTTTAATTCTCTTACCAAAGCCTCTTCTGCAGACTCAGAAGCTTCACACTTTCCGCCAGGAAACTCCCACAAACCACCTTGATGTTGCTTAGAATTCCTAAGAGCGACAAATACGTTATTATCACGAAGGATAATACCAACAGCCACCTTTACTCGAATCAAGTACGATACTCCGCATTGATAGTGACGTATTCATGAGAAAAATCAGTTGTCCAAACAGTATCAGACGCCTCACCCATTCCAAGATCAACACAAATGTGAATCTCTTGTGGTTTCATCGCCTCCTTACCATGCTCTTCAACATAGTCAGGTGAACGACAGCCATCGCGAGCTATCTCAAAGCCATTAATATGCAGCTGAACTCGATCAACATCTAATCCACTAACACCAGCACGACCAACTACGGCTAAAATCCGACCCCAGTTTGGATCTGATGCAAATAATGCTGTCTTAACCAATGGCGAATGCGCTATTTCAAAGGCTGTTTTTGTGGCATCACTTTCGTCAACAGCACCAACAACCTCCACCGTAACAAACTTAGTCGCCCCTTCACCATCACGGACAATAGCATGAGCTAACTCTTGCATTACTTCTGTAAACGCCACAATAAAAGCTTGAGCCAATGGCTGATCAACAGATGTGACAGCCGAATTACCAGCCATACCGGTTGCTACAGCAATACAAGAATCATTTGTTGAAGTATCACTGTCGACAGTAATGCGATTAAAACTTTTATTCACAACACTTTTCAAAATCGCCTGGAGAACATCGACATTCATTGCAATATCGCTGCACACATAGCCCAGCATAGTCGCCATATTTGGACGAATCATGCCTGCACCTTTAGAGATACCAG
>CAXBGJ010000194.1:0-6536 GCA_963975045.1 uncultured Marinomonas sp.
CCATATCTATGTCATTGGCAGAAAAATCAATCAAACCAGTGGATGAACTAATTTCGATTTGAATATCGGGATAACGATCTTGAAAACGTTGCATTCTTGGCATTAGCCAACGCGTAAGAAAAGCGGGTGCAACAGCCAATCGAAGTGAGCCAATTTTTTGCTGACTTTTTAATTCTGACGTTGCATTTTCCAACTGTTCAAAAATACTTTTGATTGGCTTTAAGTAAGATTCCCCAGCTTCCGTTAATATTACTTTGCGCTTAGTCCGTCGGAATAATTCTAGGCCTAGAAAACTCTCTAAGCCTTTAATTTGATGACTAATTGCCGAAGGTGTAACAGACAATTCCTTGGCTGCTTTATTGAAGCTGCCATGACGGGCAGCAGACTCAAAACACCTTAGTGAATTTAATGGGGGTAAACGATTAATAAGCTCATCTCCAATAGATAAGAAAGATTAACCAATAGCGTGAATGTGGCTCATCTGTCAATCAATAAACACAAACGCTCTAAACAAGTGACTAAACGACTAGTCTTCATCACCTATATCATTTTTTACGTCAAAACGTTTTGGAGGCAACTTAAACGCCTCGAAACCATCTTTTTGCTGACTATCATGAAAACGTGCTTTTCCTTGTGTCTTTTTAGACGATTTCTTAGGCGCTCTGCTTTGTTCTTTCGCATTGGTTTTTTTGGTAGCCTGAACCGCTGGCTTCGGTGGCGCCAAACCTTTAAATTTTGGCTCTAGCCCTTCAACCACTTCTGTTGGAAACGTTTTCTGTAAGAAGGCCTCTACCGCCTTAAAGTTAACCCAATCCTTTGGGCCAACCAAAGAATAAGCATCACCTTTAAAACCTGCACGGCCCGTTCTGCCTGTTCTGTGGACGAACTCTTCTGCTTGCTTTGGCAAGTCAAAGTTAAAAACATGAGACACGCTCGCAATGTCTAGACCTCGAGAAGCGACATCCGTACTCACAAGCACATCAAACTGCCCTCTTGCAAAGCTGTCCATTGTTTTATTACGCGCACTTTGGGACAAATTCCCGTTCAGCGCTTGAGTACTTAAACCCCAACCAGCCACAATCTCAGACAAACGAACGGTATCGCTTTTCGTCGCTGTAAAGACGATCGCCTGCTTAATAGTCTGGCCTACTAGAATATGTTTTAGTAACGCTTCTTTATGATCTAGATGATCACAAAGCAACACATGTTGAGTGATGTCTGTGTGCTCATCAAATCCTTGGCCAATGGCAACACGTGAAGGCTCGCGTAATAACTCGCTCGCAATACCGCTTACTTCTGTATTATCCAGCGTTGCTGAAAAGAATAAAGTTTGACGCTGGCGATGACTGGCTGCCACGTTAATCGCTCGCATGGCTTCCGCGAAACCTAAGTCCAACATGCGATCCGCTTCATCTAAAATAAGTAGCTCTAGCCCATCAAGAAAAAGATGGCGTTGTTTTAAATGATCAACCAAACGGCCCGGTGTCGCGACAATAAAATGTGGATCTTTCTGCAAGAGCTTATGTTGATCGTTAAAATTCTCGCCACCTTGGATAAGGATCGAAGTAAAACGACTGGACGCCAACAAAAGGCGCAACTGACCATAGACTTGCTTTGCAAGCTCACGAGTAGGTACCAAAACCACCACACGTGGATCACGTTTAGACAAAGCTTTTTTCTTATAAACACGATGTAACGCAGGCAAGAGGTAAGCGAGTGTTTTACCTGAACCTGTTTTTGACGACGCTAATAAGTCTCTTCCAGCCATAGCTTCTGGAATAGCACGAGTTTGAATCTCTGTCGCTTCATCAAACCCTAAATGGCCAATGGCTTTTAAAATGCGATTATCAAAACCAAATTCTTCGAATAACAAAAAAATACCCCTTTAACACGAATAAACACACGCAAACAGATTGTCACGCTTAATTCGCGCATTATAACCTAGACACACTAAAATCCGTTATTCATCTTGCAATAAAAAATAGGTTTTACCCGCACTTATTATGCCCATTCCAACACCCTCAGGCGTATCAACAGGTTCAAGGCTGTCTACCACTCCATAAAAGACGTTTCGCCCTACTAGCGCCCTCATCCCATAGCGCATAGAAACATAAGGCCGCTCCTCACCTAAATATGATGCCATCCATAGGTCGCTATCAACACCCAGCAATAAAACATCCTCTGTTTGTGTTTTAAATTCGATCGTAGGACCCCGCTCGGTTTCTATCCACTGCCAAGCGGTCACAAGAAAAGGCGCATCTTCAACTTGAATCCGAACCTTCTCAACAGGCGTCACCAAAAAATACTCGCCAGCGTCAAACCATAATATACGGCTGAACATAGTCACCATCGCAGGGCGCTTAATCTTGCCACCTTCATGGAACCATTCCCCGTTCGCCTTGATGACAAGATCCATATCACCACAAAAGGGCGGGGACCAAGTATGAACGGGCGGTAGGCTTGAAGCCGCGGTGGTTGGTAAGCCCTTTAAATCAATATTTGACATGAAACCCTCTCTTTTGGTCTGAAGCCCATTAGCCAACCTCACTTCATCTACAATATTATTCAACTTCCAGACAAAGCCTTGAATTGATTTCACTGTTAGAATACAAGCATCGAACGAACTTACTGAGGTACAGAATAACATTATCTGCCTCGTCTACTTAGAGTGTGACATTATGAAATCGCAATTGGCAACAAAGTTTCAAGATCCCAGTCGAGGTGTTTACTTCATTGGTACAACGCCACCAAAATCCTCTCTCGACGAAGAACAACTGGTACAAATAAGTCAAAAACTGCTTGAGCGTTTAGATGGGATCGATGTAGATGGCTTAATTGTTTATGACATTCAAGATGAAACAAGCCGAATCGATAAACCTCGCCCTTTTCCATTTATGGAAACTCATGATCCAAGAGCGTGGTCAAAACGACTTCACCAACAATCAAGTAAACCTGTTATCACCTATAAATCGGTCTCGTCGCGCAGTTCAGAAGCATTTTCAGGCTGGTTAACAGAAGCGTGGGAAGAATACGGTATTCGTGATTTGGTTCTTGTTGGCTCTCCATCATCAAGTGGTGATATTAAATTACCTTTACCACAAGCCTATGACGCACTCAAAAAATCACCTCATAACTTCAACTTGGGTGGCGTTACCATTGCAGAACGCCACGCCAAGAAAGGCGACGAGCATTTACGTCTTTTGAAAAAATCTGAGTCAGGGTGTGAATTCTTTATTTCTCAAGCGGTTTACAACCATCAAGCAACAGCCGATTTAATCAGCCGTTATGCAAGAACCTGCAAAGAAAAAGGCGAAACACCAAAGCGTATTATTTTGACTTTTACGCCTTGCGGTAGCGCAAAAACACTCGAATTCATGGAATGGTTAGGTATCTCAGTGCCAGACGCGACCAAGCACCGCATACTAGATGCTCAAGCACCACTCGATGAATCCATCAAAATTTGCCGTAATGCTCTAGAGCAAATTATAGAAACAGCCCTTCCACTTGGTGTTCCACTTGGCTTAAATATTGAGAGCCTTACCAACAGAAAAGAAGAAATTGACGCCTCTATCCAGTTATTCAAATTACTAAAAGCAACTTTGGACCTTAAACTGGCAGAGCAATTACTGGCTAAATAAGCGTATCCAACTTAGCCAAAACGTGATCTACATGAATATGCTGCATGGCCTTTTGGTCATGCACACGCGTTGACCAAGGCAACTCTGCAATTGGCTTCTGATATTCTTTCTCTACCAATTCTTCATAAACACTAACGACCTTATCTAAATCCCGATAGGGCCCCGTTCGCTGAGGATTGGAATGAGCATACAACCCAAGTACAGGGGTTCCCACTAAGGTAGACATGTGCGCAGGCCCAGTGTCTGGACTCACCACAAGTGACGCCCCCTTTAATACAGTCAGCATCATATTAAGTGGCGTTTTACCGACCAAATTACGAACCTGTTCACCTCGATCAGCGACAATTAACCCTGCAAAGCTAGCCTCGTCAGCTGAAGGCCCACCCGTAATAACAGGAAGAATACCTTTCTCTAACAAGCGATCTAAAACCGCTTGATAACCTTCTATCGTCCAATTTCGATCCGCTTTAGAAGCCGAGGGATTAATCACCACATAACGATTTGGCAGATTGAAGCTCACCTCTGGCAACGATAGTTCACAAGGTAATGACGGCTGGGTTACTCCAAGTACGCTGGCAATAGACAAAAAAGAATCGAGAACATGTTCGCCTTTCGGCTCAGGAGCAAACTCATTAACAAACCAATGCTGCTTCTCACGCGAATGTGACAAAGCAAAACCGACTCGTCTTTTTGCTTTCACCATCCGCGATACTAGACTGGCCCGAAAAGACCACTGCAAGTGCAACAACACATCGAAGACTTGACCTTTAAATTGCGAACGCAATGCCAGCAGACCAGAAATACCACTTTTTTTATCGTACTCGACAACTCGAACACCATCCAGCAAACGCACAAGATTGGCTTCTAACGGAGAAGTAACCCAAGTCACTTGCATCGCTGGATAGCGTTTCATAATAGATTGAACCACCGCCATGGCGTGACACACATCGCCCAAAGCCGATAACCGAATCACTGCCAAATGCTGAATATTCTCTTGTTGCATGTATTCCTCTAGGGCTGCTTAAATTCAGCAAGTATTATAGAATAGTCGCTGTTGAATGTGTCCAAATTTATAGGCACAACAAAGAACACCTTAATGAAGCGAGCCGCATGCCACAAACCATCAAAATATCGCCTACCACAATATTGTTAAAAAGCGATCAAACCCTTCCCATAACCCCTTTATGGTTTGACCCTTCGTTCTGGCAATCACAAAACGCACTAACAGGAACAGGCAGCGGACGCGGTGAAGTCTGGTTTATTAATGCCCCATTGGGAAAATTTGTCATTCGTCGTTATCGACGAGGCGGCCTAATTGCGAAATTCAATAAAAGCCGTTTTCTTTTTACAGGGCAAAAACACACACGCCCTTGGCTGGAATTAAGTTTATTAGAGCACATGCGCTCACTAGACTTACCTGTTCCTCGCCCTATCGGTGGACTGCTTACAGTCGAAAAAGGGTTTTATCAAAGCGAACTATTAACCGAAACCATAGCAAACGCCAACGACCTTTTTGATATCATCAAAGATGGCAACAGCAAAAACATAAATTGGCATGAGATAGGAGCCGTTATAAAACGCTTCCATGACCAAGGTATTTACCACTCAGATTTAAACTGCCATAACATCATGATCGATCAAGATGATAAAGTCTGGCTTATTGATTTTGATAAATGCGAGCAACGACCTCATGATGAGAAATGGAAGCTCGCCAATATTGATAGATTAAAGCGCTCTTTGGACAAAGAAGACAAACTGCACACACAATTCGATATTTCTGATACACAATGGCGCAATTTTTTGGAAGGCTACCGTGGCTAAAAAGACAACAACTCTAGACAAAAGCATCACCCACTTTTTAGGTCCTAAGCACTGGCTAACGTGGGGCCTTATGGGCATCGCCTACTTATTAAGCTATTTACCTTGGTCACTACAGCAAGGGTTGGGGAAATATCTTGGGCGCCTGCTCCATCTAATCGCAAAAAGACGTCGACACATTTGTGATGTTAACTTGAAAATTTGCTATCCAGAAATGACTGACATTGCACGTAAAGCCCTGACAAAAGCGCATTTTGAAAGCATGGGAAAAGGTACGATTGAGACTTTTTCCTCTTGGTTTCAAGATCAAAAAAAGTTTCAATCAAGAACCACTTTTGAAGGACAAGAGGTCGTTGACAACGTCTTGGCTAAGGGCCGCGGCTGCATACTAATAAGCGGGCACTTTTCCTCCCTCGACATTTGCGGAAGCCAGATGCCGCGTTTTATGGATGTCCACCCAATATACAAGCTACAAACCAATCCTGTAATGAACTGGGTAATGGAGCGACAGCGTCAAGCTATTTTCTCCAAAACCATTGAACGCACTAACATGCGAGAAGTTCTTAAGTCTTTGAAACAGAACAAAGCGGTTTGGTATGCTGTTGACCAAGACTATGGTCGAAAAAATTCGGTCTTTGCGCCTTTCTATGGCCGCCAATGCGCAACGATTGCCCACATAGGACGCATAGCAAATATGACAAATGCGCCTGTGGTACTTTACGACTACGGCAGAACAAAAAATGGCTATCACCTCAGTCTTACGGAAGTCGAAAACTACCCAAGCCAAGATGATATTGAAAATGCCACTAGAATAAATGAGTTAATGCAGGCCGTTATCGAACCAAAAAAAGAACAATACTTTTGGACGCATCGCCGATTTAAAACACAAGTCATCCCCGACACCCCTTCTCCTTACGACAAATAAATAAAAAGCCACTGGAACATCCAGTGGCTTTTTAAATTTCACCGCAATCGATCACACCAGACCGTCACGAACCTCGGCCATCAAACGTAATGATTTCAATCTTGCCTCAGAATCATGAATGGGCATAGAAACAATAAGCTCATCAACCTTTGTTG
>CAXBGJ010000195.1:0-6492 GCA_963975045.1 uncultured Marinomonas sp.
CGAATAATCAGTACAGTTCTTTCGATTTCAGAGAGAAATTCTCGACAGGCTGGGGCACAACTTATCAAGTTCAACGCGCCCAGTTTGACAAGGTACTGGCTGATTGTGCAGCAGAAAAAGGAGTAGAAATACGTTATGGTCACGATGTGGTTGCCTACAAAGACATGGGGGATCAAGTACAACTCGATGTTATTTCTGAAGACGGTGCTTATCAGGTAGAAGCTAAATTTATATTAGATGCCAGTGGCTTCGGGCGCGTTTTACCAAAACTTCTGGGATTAGAAAAAGAGTCCACACTATCCCCCCGTGTTTCCCTCTTTACGCATATTGAAGACGGTATCGACCATTCAGAATACGATCGTGATAAAATATTGATTTCTGTCTGTCCTGATAACAACCAAATTTGGTATTGGCTAATACCTTTTAGCGATGGCAGAGCATCCGTTGGCGTTATCTTACCAAGAGAAATTTACGAACAAAATCAAATAAGTAATCACGACTTATTACGTCAGTACATTTCAAAAACAACAACCATGAATGCATTCCTTGAAAAGGCAAAATTTGACACCGATGTGAGAAAAATGGACGGTTATTCCTGCGATGTAACCAGTTTGTATGGTGATAAGTTTGCCTTGTTAGGCAATGCCGGAGAGTTCCTTGACCCTGTTTTTTCTTCTGGCGTGACCATCGCATTAAAATCTGCTGACTTAGCGACGCACGTGCTAGATAAGCAATTAAAAGGCCTCGCTGTAGATTGGGAGACGGAATACGCCCAACCATTAAAACAAGGCGTAAATACCTTTAGAGCATTCGTTGACGGTTGGTACGATGGTACTTTGCAGGATGTTATTTTCGCTGAGGATAAGTCGACTCAAATCAAAAAGATGATCAGCTCAGTATTAGCCGGTTATGCTTGGGATAAAAAGAACCCTTACGTAAAAGACCCTAATCGACTAAAGGTACTCGCCGAATTATGCCGTGTTTAATCAGAATTTTTTTATTATTGAGCCTAGTCGTTTTGACTGGCTGTAGTGTAGTTCCTACGGCTGAAAAACCTATTGACGGTTTAATCTTACTAACACCGGTTAAGGGGGCTAATACACAAATTCTAAAACAAAAAGTAACATTGAAAAAATACACACAAGCAAAACAATTTCTTGCCGTCACACGCTTTTCGGCACAGGAAACAAAGCTTGTTGCCCTATTACCTACAGGGCAAATTTTTCTCTATTTAGTTCATGATAAAAATGGTTTTGAAGAAAAAAACGAGTCCGGTATAGCCTTACCCAGCAAAGACATTCTAGCCATGATTCAATTTACTTTTTGGCCTGAATCAAACATCAAATTAGGCTATCCAGAGTCACAAGGATGGCAAGTGGAAATAACACCGAATACGCGAAATTTGTATTACAAAAAAACTTTGTTGTTGGAAGTGAAGATAGAACGTGAAAACGTGTCCATCACTCACCATGGCGATCATTATAATGTAGATATTCATACATTCGACCAAGAGGTTCTCCCACTTTGACTCGTTGTTTTTTAAACTCAATGTCGATGATCAGTGCCCTAGGCGCTGAGACAAATGACGTGAAAAATCGCCTGCTTAGTGGTCACCCTAAGCTGACGTTTTCTCAAAAATACCATTCTGCAGGAAACGCTCTGCCCTTAGCCTTAGTACAAGAAGCGTTGGCGCCAATCTCCCTTGATGACCCAAAATGGCATAGCCGAAACAACCAATTGGCTTGGACGGCAGCACAAACATTACTGCCGGATATCCAAGCCTTAATTTCGACATTTGGAAAGGAACGAATTGGTATTGTCATCGGAACCTCGACTTCTGGTATTAGTGATAACGAACACGATATGCACATAAACGCCCAATCAGGTGCATTGCCTGATTCTTATCATTACGGCAAACAGGAGATGGGCGCACCTGCCTCATTTTTAGGCGCCGCTCTTGGTGTATGCGGCCCTGTTTTTGGCGTCTCTACCGCCTGTTCTTCTGGTGCAAAAGCGCTAGCGTCTGCCCGTCGACTTATTCGTTCCGGTGTTTGCGATGCCGTTATTGCTGGCGGTGTTGATACGCTATGCAAATTGACAGTACAGGGTTTTTCTTCTTTGGAGGCGATAAGCGAGGAGCAGTGCAATCCCTTCAGCGTGAACCGAAAAGGAATTAATATCGGCGAAGCTGCCGCCTTGTTTATTATATCTAAAGACAAAAGTGATATTGAATTAGTAGGGGTTGGAGAAAGTTCCGATGCTCATCATATTTCAGCACCAGATCCATCAGGACAAGGCGCAATCCGCTGCATGACGGCGGCATTAAAAGACGCCAATATCAGCCCAGATAAAATACATTATTTAAATCTTCACGGCACAGCAACGCAACTGAATGATCAGATGGAAGCGAAAGCTGTCGCTGACGTTTTTGGTAATAATACACCTTGCAGTTCAACCAAGCCTTTTACAGGTCATACCTTAGGTGCCGCTGGCGCACTCGAAGCCGCTATTTGCTGGCTCGCCCTAAAAGAGGGATTCATTCCTAAACATCTCTGGGATGGTTGTCACGATGATAGTTTACCTAGCATTGGTTTGAGTAAAGGAGAGCAAGATTGCACGTTACAGTACGCGTTAAGTAACTCTTTTGCGTTTGGTGGAAATAACATTTCGCTTATTTTGAGGAAAGTATAATGGCATCGGATTACAGCGTCGCAGAATTGGTGCCTCACTCTGGCAAAATGAGTCTCTTAACCAAGATTCTAGATTATGGCGATGATTGGCTATCTGCTGACGTTGAGATTAAAACGGATTCCATGTTTTCTGATGAATACGGTGTACCCGCTTGGGTGGGTTTAGAATATTTGGCACAAGCAATTGCCGCGTATGCGGGTTTACAAGAACGCCTTCATGGTGGCGCACCGAAACTCGGTTTTCTACTGGGAACGAGGAAGTACATTTGCACCAAAGAATACTTTTCTTTTGGTTCAACATTAACGATTACAGTCAGTAAAAACCTACAAGCTGATAATGGATTAAGCGCTTTTGATTGCATACTACACAGCACCGATGACTGTGATGCGTCAGCGCGATTAAATGTGTTTCAGCCAGAAAATGCTGAAGAATTTTTAAAGGATGCACAGCGTGAATAAGACAATACTAATTACTGGGTCAAGCCGAGGAATTGGCAAAGCCATTGCTCTTCGACTAGCGAAAGATGGCTACGATATCGTACTGCATTGCCGTTCTAGAATGGAAGAAGCAGAAGCCGTTGCAGAACAAGTCAGAGCATTCGGAAAGGAAGTTCGCATCTTACAGTTTGATTTAACCGATAGAGTGCAAGCCTGTACCATTTTAGAACAAGATATGGAGGATTTTGGCGCTTACTTTGGCGTGGTTTGCAACGCCGGAATCGCTCGTGATAACGCGTTTCCAGCCATGCCTGGGGAAGAGTGGGATGAAGTACTAAGAACCAACCTTGATGGTTTTTATAATGTCCTGCACCCTGTCATCATGCCGATGATTCGCCGCCGAAAACCAGGCCGCATAGTCACCATGTCATCCGTTTCTGGTGTCATGGGGAATCGTGGACAAGTGAACTACAGTGCCGCTAAAGCAGGCATTATTGGTGCAACAAAAGCGCTATCAATAGAATTAGCAAAACGTAAAATCACGGTAAATTGTGTTGCTCCCGGCATTATCGAAACAGACATGACTGAACACTTACCTTTAGAAGAAGCACTGAAAATGGTGCCCATGCAACGAGCTGGCAGTACCAGTGAAGTTGCGGGAACCGTTAGTTTTTTAATGTCTGAAGATGCAGGCTACATAACGCGTCAGGTCATTTCTGTTAATGGGGGAATGTTTTAATGAAACGAGTAGTCGTCACTGGAATAGCGGGATTCTCCCCCATTGGCAATGATTGGGATACCATCTATCGTCATTTAAAAAGCTATAAGACTGGCATCAAACGCATGGATGACTGGGATAAATACGATGGGTTAAATACACGCCTAGCGGCGCCTGTTACCGACTTTACCTTGCCAAAGCACTACTCCCGTAAAACCTTACGCAGTATGGGGCGGGTTGCTCAATTTGCCGTCTGTAGCACCGAACGAGCGCTAGAAGACGCAGGATTGCTGAATTCCCCCTTGCTTAGCAGTGGCCAAATGGGGGTGGCTTATGGCTCTTCCGCAGGAGACTCAATCTCCTACATTGATTTTGGTAATATGCTAACCAAGAACTCAACCGATGGCTTAAACGCTAATTCTTATATCAAAATGATGGCTCATACCGCCCCCGTCAATATTGGTGTTTTCTTTGGTCTACAGGGTCGAGTTTTCACCACCTCTAGCGCCTGTACTTCCGGTAGCCAAGGCATTGGTTATGCTTATGAAGCAATTAAATACGGAATGCAAACAGCCATGGTGGCGGGTGGTAGCGAAGGCTTGTGCGCCACCGAATCTGCGGTTTTCGACACCCTCTTTGCGACAAGTGTCAAAAACGACACCCCTCATTTAAGCCCTAGTCCTTTTGATAAAAACCGCGACGGTTTGGTTATCGGTGAAGGTGGTTGCTCCTTAATTCTTGAAGAGCTAGAGCATGCTAAAAGCAGAGGGGCTAATATTTATGCGGAGATCGTTGGGTTTGGCACGAACTCCGATGGAACCCATGTCACTCAACCCAATGCTAACACCATGCAAGAAGCCATTCGCTTGTCTTTGACCGATGCGAAAATAGAAGCGGCAGATATTGGTTATATTAATGCCCATGGGACCGCCACCGATCGCGGAGACATTGCCGAAAGTCATGCCACAGCAAACATCATGGGTAATAAAGTCCCGATTAGTTCATTAAAAAGTTATACCGGACATACCTTAGGGGCTTGCGGTGCATTAGAGGCTTGGTGCTCCATCGAAATGATGAGGAATAATTGGTTTTGTCCTACTGTAAATCTAACCACCCTTGATCCGCAGTGCGGTGATTTAGATTACATTATGACGGAAGGCCGTGAGATAGAAACGGATTATGTGATGAGTAATAACTTTGCTTTTGGTGGAATCAATACGTCCTTGATCTTCAAACGCTACCAACACTAAAACCTAAAAAAGTAAGGTAATGGAGCCCCCTTTGCCTTACTTTTTTAACGTTATCTCATACAATGCTCTATTAAACTTATAAAACAACACGTTAAGCAGCATTTTGGACATAATTTAGCCTCTACCCCGTCACTCACACTTTCCATTAATCCATTTTGACCCATCGTCACTAAGCCTCTATTATCTACACATTCTATTTTCAGAAGCGACCCACTATGAACGCCATTCTTCAAGCACAAAGCACACACAAATCCATTCGTCAGTACACAGACAAAACCATTGATGACGCGTTACTCAAGCAACTTATTCAATGTGCACAAGGTGCAGCATCGTCTAGTTTTATTCAGGCGTACTCCATTGTTCAAGTCACCAACAAAGACAACCGTGCAAAAATCGCCACCCTCGCAGGTGGTCAAAAATGGGTGGAATCCGCAGCAGAATTCCTCATCATTTGCGCCGACCTTACTCGTGTTGAACAGTGCAGTTTAGAACAAGGATTAGGGGAATTAGAAGGCAACGCAGAACATTTTATTGCGGCGACAACCGATGCGACATTTATGGCGCAAAACCTGATGCTAGGAGCCGAGTCTGTCGGCCTAGGCGCGGTATTCATTGGCGGCATTCGTAACGATCCAGCACAAGTGGCCGAGCTATTACACTTACCTAAGCAGGTCTATCCTGTTTTTGGACTTTGCCTTGGTTACCCAGACGCACAACCCGACTTGAAACCACGTCTGCCTGTCGATGTGATCTTGCATAAAGACCATTACGACAGTCGTCGCTGTGCTGAAGACGTCAACGCTTACGACATCCAAATGCAAGCCTATTACCAAAGCCGTGGCGACAATCAAAAAACCAGTAATTGGTCAGAACAAACCGCCGGCGCCGTACAGAAAAAGAAGCGTGAACACATGCTGAGTTTTTTGCAAAAACAAGGTTTCTTAAAGCGTTAATCTGAATTATAAAATCATCCACTAAGGCATAATACTAAAGAGGGTGTGGATACTGTCCAAAACGTCACCATTGAGTGACGTTTTTATCCGAATTCTAAAACAAAAGAACATGCTTTCATTCACTAGTGATACTTTGTCCTTTTTAACTTAAAACGTGGGCTAGCTTGTCGTCTAAATACAGAAAACATCTAAAACATTACAAACTCAAATTTCTTTTCGCTTTATCATTAACGCACTCTAAAAGATGATGAGTTAAGTGCTTTTAAAAATATTTAGACATACCCGCTTGAGGAAACCACGATGTTAGAATATGTTAGGAAAAAATCTATCATATTGGACATGATTCTATCCGCTCTTGTTTTACCTTCGTGGAAGAACCTACTTTTTTTCGTTCTACTTACTTTGAGCTTCAGTCTTTACATCCATCACTGGAACGCATTAGC
>CAXBGJ010000196.1:0-6407 GCA_963975045.1 uncultured Marinomonas sp.
GGCAAAATCTCCGACGAAGTGGAAGAACGGATAGAATACTTTCTTGAACAGCCTATGGTGGTTGTTGAATCTAGTCTTATTGGACGAGCTAAACGCATCGAAGATGCGGCAGGGCGTTATATAGAATACTGTAAAGGCACCTTCCCCATTGGTTTGCAGTTAAGTGGTTTAAAAATTGTGGTTGATTGTGCAGATGGTGCAACATACCACGTTGCGCCTCGTGTGTTTTCTGAATTGGGCGCAGAGGTTATTTCTATTGGTGTTAATCCTGATGGATTGAATATTAATGAGTTTAGTGGTGCAACAAAGCCTGAATTATTGCGCAAAAATGTTTTAGCGGAAGAGGCTGATCTTGGTATTGCTCTTGACGGTGATGGGGATCGTTTAATATTAGTTGATCGTCATGGAGTGGTTCGTGATGGTGATGATATCCTCTATATTATTGCAAATCACTTGATGCGGACTGGGCGTTTTAGTGGCGGGGTTGTTGGTACCTTGATGAGTAATTTCGGTTTAGAACTGGCGTTCTCTGAAACCGGCATTAGCTTTAGTCGTGCTGCTGTTGGTGATCGCTATGTTAACGAAAAGCTAGAGCAGCATGGTTGGTTATTGGGTGGTGAACCATCGGGTCATATTGTGTGTAAGTCTATTACAACAACGGGCGATGGTATTATTGCCGCACTGCAAGTGCTTAGGGCTATGATCGAAGAAGATAAAGGATTAGATGAGCTTCTTGTTGGTTTGGTTAAGTTTCCTCAGAAATTAAAAAATATTCGTGTTGAAAAACGTTTTGTGCCAAATGAAGAGCCTGCATTGCAGAAAGCCATAGCGGTCGCGAATGAGCGTTTGAATGGTTTGGGGCGTGTTCTACTAAGGGCCTCCGGAACCGAACCTTTGATACGGGTTATGGTTGAAGGTAGAGATGATGAGACGGTTGATGAGCTTGTTGATTATTTAGTCGAAGAGGTTAAGTCGGTTGTTTCTAAAAAAATAAGTGCATAATGCGAATTTTATGGACTGAATAATAATAAATACTTGAAACCAAAGAGGGCTTTTCATAGAATGGGCGCCTCGAATTTAGGGGTTAGGATATGATTCGTCAAAAGATTGTGGCTGGTAACTGGAAAATGAATGGCTCTAGAGAGTCAATTCTTTCACTGATTGGCGGCTTGCTTGAGATGGATGGTTCTAACTCTGAAGTGGTTGTTGCTCCTTCTTTTCCTTATTTGTCTCAGGTTAACGACTTAATAGACGGCAGTGGTGTTATATTGGCTGTCCAAAATGTTAGTCATGAGTTAAAAGGTGCCTACACAGGAGAAGTATCTGCTTCTATGTTGGGTGACTTTGGGGTCAAGTATGTATTGCTTGGTCACTCGGAGCGACGTTCACTTTATGGCGAAACAGACGATATTGTCGCTTCTAAAGTGAAAACAGTGTTGGGTTTTGGTCTGGTGCCAATGTTGTGTATCGGTGAGACATTGGCCGAACGCGAATCCGGTAAAACACTTGATGTTTGTGAGCGTCAGATTCAAGCTGTTATTGATGTGGTAGGTATTGCTGCCTTTGAGCAGATGACAATTGCCTATGAACCAGTTTGGGCAATAGGTACTGGCTTGTCGGCGAGTGCTGAGCAGGCGCAAGAAATACATCAATCAATTAGAGCCTTTTTGGCTAAATCATCAGAGTCTGTCTCTCAAAAGGTTCAGATTTTGTATGGTGGAAGTGTTAAAGCATCAACCAGCTCGGCTTTGTTTAAAATGCCTGACGTGGATGGTGCTCTTGTTGGCGGTGCATCTCTTGATGCAAAAGAATTTATAGCGATAGTAAAGGCAGCGGGTTAATTAATGGAAGCACTTATTTTAGTTTTGCATGTACTGGCGGCGATAGCCATTATCGCGTTGGTTTTGTTACAGCAAGGTAAAGGTGCAGACGCTGGTGCCTCTTTTGGTGGTGGCGGTGCGTCCCAGACAGTATTTGGGAGTCAAGGTGGCAGTAGTTTTTTTGGAAAGATGACTGCGCTTTTTGCATTGGTTTTCTTTTTGACAAGCTTTGGTTTGGCTTTTTATGCCAGCCAGCAAGCAAAAAGTGTTTCTGGTGCGCTTGATTATGTTCCTTCGGCTCCTCAAGTTGAAGAAACGGTAGGGTTGCCTGAGTTAGGTGGCAGCAGTAAAAAAGCAACATCGGATATTCCAGTCACTGAATAATTTTTGGTGTGTTTGGGTAATCGTTTTGTTGTTTGATAAAAGTGTTTTGCGGATGTGGCGGAATTGGTAGACGCGCCACCTTGAGGGGGTGGTGAGCTTTGCTCGTGGGGGTTCGAGTCCCCCCATCCGCACCAATCTTGAATTGATATTGTATTTTGTGTATGATGTCGAGATATTGATGTAGGGCAATCTGGTTTGTCGAGTTTTAAGCTTCTGTATAGACGCTTTTCTCATGGTTTTCCTTTTTAGGTATCCGCACCAGTTTGTTCTTAGTGTTAAGTGTCAGGATTGACGACCTTCTTTATCGAAGGATGCTCTCTCAATTTTTATTGAGTTGAGTGCTGAGAACCCCTATATGGGGTTTTTTGTTATCTACACTGTTACTGTTTATAAACGGAAATGGGCCTTGAGCCCGTTTTTTATTTCTGGGTTCTACAAAATTGGTTTTCGGAGAAAACGATTGTCAGCAAAATATACGATTTTAGAAGAACTAATTCGACCGGTCGTTGAAGGTTTAGGGTTTGAGTTTTGGGGTATGGAATACTTGTCTTTAGGTAAAGATTCTGTGCTTCGTATTTTTATTGAAACAGATGCTGAAAAAGGAATTGATGTAGAAGATTGCGCCCGAGTCAGTCGTCAAGTTAGTTCTATTCTAGATGTTGAGGACCCAATTACAGGGGAATACAACCTAGAAGTGTCATCACCAGGTTTAGATCGGCCTTTATTTAGTTTGGCTCAGTATCAAGCGTATATCGGTTCTATTGTCGCTTTGCGTTTACGTGTGCCTTTTGATGGTCGCCGTAAATTTAAAGGACAACTAATGGGGATCGAAAGCGAAGATATTGTTATTCGTGTAGATCAAGAAGAATACTTGTTGCCGATTGATTTAGTCGATAAGGCAAATGTTGTTCCACAATTTTAAATATTAACCTTGAAGAGAGGCTAAAAGGATGAGCAAAGAAATTCTTTTGGTAGTCGAAGCCGTTTCCAACGAGAAAGATGTTCCGAAACAAGTTATTTTCGAAGCCGTTGAAATTGCTTTAGCTAGTGCTGCCAAACGCCGTTTTGAAGAAGATGCATTAATTCGCGTCTCTATTGATCAGCGTACAGGTGACTATAAAACTTACCGTCAGTGGAATATTGTCGCAGACGAAGATTACTCCACTCCAGCTTCAGAATTAACGATAGACGATTCTGAAGAGCAAAACCTCGGCATTGATATTGGCGGGATTTACGAAGAAGAAGTGGAATCTGAAATATTTGGCCGTATTGCTGCACAAACAGCAAAACAAGTTATCGTGCAAAAAGTACGTGAAGCTGAACGTGCTAAAATGGTGGCTTTGTATACCGAGAAAGTGGGCAAACTTGTTCACGGTCAAGTGAAGAAAGTGACCCGTGATAGCCTGATTGTTGATCTTGGTGAAAACGCAGAAGCATCCTTGCCTAAAGATCAATTAATTGGGCGTGAAAGTTTCCGAATGAATGATCGAATTCGTGCTTTGTTGCTTGAAATTCGTGAAGACAGTCGCGGTGCGCAATTGATTCTTTCGCGTAATTCACCCGCGTTTATGATTGAGTTATTCCGCCTTGAAGTGCCGGAAATTGCTGAAGAGATCATTGAAATTCGCAGTGCATCACGAGATCCAGGTCTTCGTGCAAAAATTGCAGTCAAGACAAATGACCGTCGTATTGACCCGATTGGTGCTTGTGTTGGTATGCGTGGTGCTCGAGTTCAAGCGGTTTCTAATGAGATGAATGGCGAGCGCGTTGATATTGTGCTTTGGGATGATAATCCAGCTCAATTGGTTATTAATGCCATGTCACCTGCGGAAGTGGATTCTATCGTCATAGACGAAGATGCGCATTCTATGGATGTTGCGGTTAAGAGCGATAACCTAGCTCAAGCAATTGGCCGTAACGGCCAGAACGTCCGTTTGGCTTCTACACTTACTGGTTGGTCTTTAAATGTAATGACCAGCGAAGACGCTGAAGCTAAGCAACAAGAAGAATCACAAAAACTGATTGATATCTTTGTTACTGGATTAGACATTGATGATGATTTAGCCATTCAAATGGTTGATGAGGGCTTTTCTTCTCTTGAAGAGGTCGCTTATATCCCAATGGAAGAGATGTTAGACATTGACGGATTTGATGAGGATTTAGTAAACGAGCTGCGTTCACGAGCAAAAGAGGCCTTGTTAAATCAAGCGCTTCAAGCGGAAGAGCAATTAGACGGTGCCAAACCTGCTGCTGATTTATTAGCAATGGAAGGAATGGATAATCATCTTGCTTTGGTGCTTGCTTCTATAGGGGTAATTACTATGGAAGATTTGGCTGAACAGTCAGTTGATGAGTTGCTTGATGTTGAAGGTATGACGGAAGCGCGTGCGGCCAGTCTTATTTTGACGGCTCGTGCACCTTGGTTTGCTGAATCTGAATAAAATCTGAGTACATAAGGGGGAACTTAATGACAGTTCAAACCGTAAAGATACTATCCGAGTTGGTAAATACGCCAGTCGATAAGCTACTAACTCAGATGAAAGACGCTGGGCTTCCTCAAACGAGTGCAAGCCAAGAAGTTTCTGAAGTTGAAAAGCAAACCTTGTTGAGTTTTTTGAAACGTCAACATGGTGAAGAAGGTGATAGCAGCCAGCGTATTACTCTACAACGTAAAACAACAAGTACGTTGTCTCGTGACGGCGGCAAAGCAGTAAATGTTGCTGTGAAAAAGAAGCGTACTTATGTAAAACGCGATGACGTTGATGAAGAGACTCAAAAGCAGGAAGAACTGCTTGCCAAGCGTCTTGTAGAAGAGCAGGCTGCAGAAGAAGCGCGTTTAGAAGCAGAACGTAAGCTAGAAAAAGAGAAGGCAGTCAAGGCTCAAGCTGAGGCTGAAGAAAAAGCGCGTCAAGAAGCAGTTGCAAGTACAGTCGTAGCAAAAGCTGACGCGGTAAATGATACGGAGCAGAATGTCTCCAGTACAGGAGCGGCAGAACCCGTGGAATCACCTAAGCAGCCAAAAGCAGCCAAAAAAGTGTCTCAGCCAGCGATGGAAAATAAGAAACCAGCGGCGGCGCCTAAAGGTAAAAAAGGGCCAGTTAGACATGACAACGATAAAGATAAAGAAAAGCCTCGTGGTCGTAACAACCCAGAAAACAAACGCACCTCTCGCGTTAATGTAAATGGCGAAGATGAGTTTTCTCGTCGTGGTAAGTTAGGTCGTAAAGGTAAGAAACCTTCTAAACAAGAACATGGTTTCCAAAAGCCTACTGCTAAAATGATTCACGAAGTGGCATTGCCAGAAAGTATCACTGTTGCGGATCTTGCTGAGAAAATGGCGGTGAAAGGCGCAGAAGTTATTAAGATCATGTTTAAAATGGGCGCGATGGCGACTATTAACCAAACAATTGATCGTGAAACTGCGACTCTAGTTGTCGAAGAAATGGGTCATACCGTTAAATTCATCGACGAAAATGCAGTCGAAAACGATATGATTGGCGCGATTGATTACGAAGGTGAAGCGATTAAACGTGCACCTGTTGTCACTGTTATGGGTCATGTAGACCATGGTAAAACATCGTTGCTTGATTATATCCGTACAACACGAGTTGCGGCGGGTGAATCTGGTGGTATTACACAGCATATCGGTGCATACCATGTTGAAACGCCACATGGCATGGTGAGTTTTTTAGACACACCTGGACACGCTGCGTTTACTTCTATGCGTGCTCGTGGTGCTAAAGCAACTGATATCGTTATCCTTGTTTGTGCTGCCGATGATGGTGTAATGCCACAAACGATTGAAGCTATTCAGCATTCACGTGCTGCTGGCGTACCAATGGTTGTCGCTATCACTAAGATAGACAAAGAAGGTGCTGACCTTGATCGTGTTAAAAACGAATTAGTCGCACAAGAAGTTGTACCGGAAGAATGGGGCGGTGATGTTCAGTTTGTTGGCGTTTCTGCGAAGTCTGGTGAAGGCATTGAAGCGCTTCTAGAAGCGGTCCTACTGCAATCTGAAGTGCTTGAGTTAACCGCTGTTCCTAGCTCTCCAGGCAAAGGTGTGGTTGTTGAATCTCGCCTTGATCGTGGTCGTGGTTCCGTTGCTACTGTGTTGGTTCAGAATGGTACTTTACGTAAAGGCGATATTGTTCTTGCTGGTCTACAAATGGGCCGTGTTCGTGCCTTGCTAGATGAAAATGG
>CAXBGJ010000197.1:0-6334 GCA_963975045.1 uncultured Marinomonas sp.
CCTTCCCCTGAAAGGCCCCTCCTAACATAATGCCTAAATCTGTAAATATACCCGTTAGATGGGTTGTTCGCACAACAGCGCCACTGTACGTGGTAGCAAGTGCATTTTGAAGCCCACACGCCGCCGACGCTAAATAATGACCTGAAGTGTAATTATTTAATAATAAATACATAGCGATCATTAAAAAAACAGCTTCAATGACCAACAGCACATCATAAAATCGACCTAACCTTAACGACGTTCCTGACAGCATAAAGCCGGAAATAGCCGAGCCCATAACAAAACTTAGTAATATTCCAATTAGGTGAAGAAGTACTCCTGAGTCTGGGTTTAACATCGCACTTCCTATGAGTGTAGCAGTCCCTGACAAATGCGACACCGCTTGGTGCTGAAACCCCAATAATGCGACCGCATTGATACTTCCAGCCACCAGAGCCAGCATAAATGCACCATATTCAACCCACTTTGGCAGTCGAGATAACACAGTTTTCTCCTTTACTATCATGACATTGATTGGTCGTTACATTGGTCCAGCTTACTCTGAGCAACCTAGAAAGCCAAAAAAAAGCGCCTGTCACTATGACAGGCGCTTTTCAAAAAATACGCTAATAACTCTAGTCATTCAGTAATATGCGCAACATACGACGAAGTGGCTCAGCCGCACCCCATAACAATTGATCACCAACTGAGAAGGCACTGATGTATTCAGGCCCCATATTCAGCTTACGAATACGGCCTACAGGTATATTCAGTGTCCCCGTTGCCGCTGTTGGCGTTAAACGTTCCATTGTCGCTTGCTTATCGTTAGGTACAACGCTAACCCACTCATTATGCTGAGCCAGCATGCCTTCGATGTCAGCAACAGGAATGTCTTTGTTTAGCTTGATGGTATAAGCCTGACTATGACAACGCATTGCACCGATACGAACACATAAACCGTCAACTGGAATTGGTTTGCCGTCGATGCCTAAGATCTTGTTACACTCAGCTTGTGCTTTCCACTCTTCGCGGCTTTGACCGTTATCAAGCTGGCTATCGATGTAAGGGATCAAAGAACCCGCTAATGGCACACCAAATTGATCGGTAGGTAATGTACCGGAGCGCATTTTTTCTGTGACTTTACGATCAATCTCTAGAATCGCACTAGCAGGATCTGCAAGCTCACTGGCAACAGAACCTTGCAACATACCCATTTGATTGATCAATTCGCGCATATGGCGTGCACCGCCACCAGATGCCGCTTGATACGTCATAGACGTCATCCACTCGATGTGGCCTTTTTCGAACAGCCCACCTAACGCCAACAGCATCAAGCTGACCGTACAGTTACCGCCAACAAAAGTTTTAACGCCATCGCTCAAGCCTTGCTTGATAACATTTAAGTTAACAGGATCAAGCACAATAATGGCGTCTTTATCCATACGCAATGAAGACGCGGCATCAATCCAGTAACCTTTCCAACCCGCCTTACGCAATTGAGGGTAAATAGCCTTGGTGTAATCCCCGCCTTGACAGGTAATAATAATATCCATTTTCTTCAAAGCTTCAATATTGTTCGCATCTTGAAGTAATGGAATATCTTTACCAATTTCTGGACCTTTCTGCCCCGTTTGAGAAGTGGTGAAAAAGACTGGATCAATATGATCAAAATCATTTTCTTCCTTCATTCGTTGCATCAACACGGAACCAACCATTCCGCGCCATCCGACTAAACCTACAGTGTGTTTTGACATGGTGAACGTTACCTTTTTTGCGGGGCCACTCATACCAAGAGCAGTATCCCTAGTGAATACCCAATATCGTTATGATATTAAGCGTTTAATGCTAATGCAGCCAATACGGCATCACCCATGGCTTGCGTACTAATTGTTTCGCATTCTTTAGATGCGATATCCGCTGTTCTCAGGCCTAAATCCAAAACATTGCTTACCGCGGCCTCAATTGCATCTGCGGCGTCTTTGGCATCCAAAGAATAACGCAACATCATAGCAACGGACAAAATTGTCGCCAATGGGTTGGCGATTCCTTTGCCTGCAATATCCGGCGCAGAACCGTGACAAGGCTCATACATACCGCGACCTTCTGCATTTAAAGAAGCAGAAGGTAACATACCAATAGAACCTGTCAACATAGCGGCAGCGTCTGAAAGGATATCACCAAACATATTACCAGTAACCATTACATCAAACTGTTTTGGTGCACGAACAAGCTGCATCGCAGCATTATCGACTAGCATGTGTGTTAATTCGACGTCAGGGTACTCTTTCGCTACTTCTTCCATCACTTCTTTCCAAAGTACGGTCACTTCCAGTACGTTGGACTTATCAATCGAACAAACTCGCTTATCACGTAAACGCGCTGCTTCAAACGCAGAACGACCTATACGGCGAATCTCTGATTCACTGTAAACATAGGTATTGAAACCTTCACGCTCGCCATTTTCTAACGTACGAATACCACGCGGCTGACCAAAATAAATCCCCCCCGTTAATTCGCGAACGATCAGAATATCCAACCCTGCAACGATTTCAGGTTTCAAGCTAGAAGCGTCCGCCAACTGGGGATACAAAATCGCTGGGCGAAGGTTAGAAAACAACTCAAGATTAGAGCGCAAGCCAAGCAAGCCTTTTTCTGGGCGAACCGACATGTCCAATTTATCCCATTTAGGACCACCTACCGCGCCGAGTAAAATAGCATCCGCCGCTTTCGCTTTAGCCAAAGTCGCTTCTGGTAATGGAGAACCTGTTTCGTCATAAGCAGAACCACCAACCAGCGCACTTTCGTGAACGATGTTCAAAGAGAACTGTGCGTTCACCGCATCCAATACGCGAACCGCTTGCGCCACAATTTCTGGGCCAATACCGTCACCTGGTAATACCAATACATTTTTAGTCATGTTAAACCCTTAAAAAACTGCTGTTATGTTATTGCCTAAAGAAATTACTGTTCACGTGACAAGAAAAGCCACGGCGCATCATTCATACGTTTTTCTTCATAACGACGAATAGAAGGCTCTTGCTCAAGTGTCAAAGCAATGTCGTCCAAACCGTTTAACAAACAATGCTTACGGAAGTTATCGACAATAAATTCGAATGTTGCACCAGAAGGCGATGTTACCGTTTGGTTCTCAAGATCAATAATAATCTGAGCCCCTTTTCTTAACGCAACTTCAGCAAACAATTGATCCACTTCTTCTGCTTCTAGAACAATTGGCAACAAGCCATTTTTAAAACAGTTATTGTAAAAAATATCCGCAAAGCTTGGTGCAATAATAGAGCGAAATCCGTAATCATCTAGCGCCCAAGGCGCATGCTCGCGGCTTGAGCCACAACCGAAGTTTTGACGGGCCAGTAATACACTAGCGCCTTTGTAACGATCCTGATTTAACACAAACGATTCACGAATCGGACGACCATCGCATTCTTGGTCTGGTTGACCTTCGTCTTCGTAACGAAGCTCATCAAATAAATTTTTTCCAAAGCCAGTTCGTTTGATAGATTTCAAAAACTGCTTTGGAATGATCATATCAGTATCAACGTTAGCCAAATCCAAAGGAGCGGCTAAGCCTGTGTGCTTAGTAAAGGGACGCATGAAAACTCTCCTTTTATTTAGTGTTTAACAAATTCGTTAACATCAACAAAATGACCCGCAATTGCAGCGGCTGCAGCCATCGCAGGGCTAACCAAATGCGTACGACCACCAAAACCTTGGCGACCTTCAAAATTACGGTTAGACGTAGAAGCACAGTGCTCACCATTGCCCAATTTATCCGCATTCATTGCCAAACACATGGAACAACCAGGCTCACGCCATTCCAAGCCTGCTGCTTCAAAGATCACATCAAGGCCTTCTTTTTCCGCTTGCGCTTTTACCAAGCCAGAACCCGGAACCACAATCGCTTGTTTCAGCGTAGAAGCGACTTTACGACCTTTAACCACTTGGGCCGCAATGCGCAAATCTTCAATACGTGAGTTGGTACATGACCCAATAAAAACACGATCTAGCACTATATCGGCCAACATGGTTTTGCCTTCTAAACCCATATATTTCCAAGCCCGTGCATAACCTTCTTTTTTCACTGGATCTTTTTGATCTTCAGCGCGCGGAATCGGCTCATCGATAGCAATCACCATTTCGGGTGACGTTCCCCACGTGACTTGTGGTTTGATATCTTCTGATTTCAGTACAACCACTTCGTCAAATTGCGCATCTTTATCAGAAACAAGATCTTTCCATGCTTTAACAGCAATATCCCAATGTTCGCCTTTAGGCGCATAGGGACGACCTTCAACATAATTAATGGTTGTTTCATCCACAGCAATCAAACCCACACGAGCGCCCGCTTCAATCGCCATATTACAAACCGTCATGCGGCCTTCCATGGACAAAGACTGAATGCCCGTGCCGCCAAATTCAATCGCGTAACCTGTTCCGCCCGCGGTACCAATGGCACCGATAATCGCCAAGACCACGTCTTTCGCGGATACCCAAGCTGACAATTCACCATCAACCCGAACCAACATATTGCGGCTTTTCTTTTGTACAAGGCACTGCGTCGCTAGTACATGTTCGACTTCCGATGTTCCAATACCGTGCGCTAGGGCGCCGAAAGCTCCGTGTGTGGACGTATGAGAATCACCACAAACCACGGTCATACCTGGAAGCGTCGCGCCTTGCTCTGGCCCAACAACGTGTACGATTCCTTGGCGTATGTCCTTCATGTTGAATTCGGTAATACCAAATTCATTACAGTTATCATCTAACGTTGTGACTTGAATTTTTGACACAGGATCTTCAATACCATCAACGCCAGAAATACGCTCTTTCTTTGTTGTCGGAACATTATGATCGGGGGTTGCCAAACTTGAAGACACACGCCAAGGCTTACGACCAGCCAATCGAAGTCCTTCAAAAGCTTGCGGTGATGTCACTTCATGAAGCAACTGCAAATCGATATAAATCAATGCACTGCCGTCATTCCGTTGTTGAACAAGGTGGCTGTCCCACAACTTGTCATAAAGGGTTTTACCTGACATAAATTCTCTCCTAAAAATCTTATTGCGCTATCCTAAAACTTTGGCTTAAATAACTCAAATTCATATTTTTCATATTTTGGATAATTTTTTGGAATGATAGACATTGCTGAACTACTTACCTTCATTAAAGTCGCTGAAACTAGCTCATTTTCAGAAGCAGGCTCGCAACTTTTTTTAACACAACCGGCAATAAGTAAGCGTATTGCCGCACTTGAAAGTAACTTAGGTGTACGACTTTTTGATCGTATTGGGCGCCAAGTACAATTAACCGAAGCTGGGATACGTTTATTGCCCAAAGCAAGAAGAATGGCTGAAGACTTACAAGACATTAAGCGCAGTATGACCTTACAAATGCAAGGCGTGAGCGGCGAACTACGCCTCTCGACCAGCCATCATGTCGGTTTACGACGTTTACCAAAATCCCTTAAACGCTTTCAAGAGGACTTTCCAAGCGCACACTTAGAGATTGAATTTACCCAATCAGAAGAGGCTTACCAAGATGTTTTAAAAGGACGAGCTGAGCTGGGTATTATCACACTTTCCAATAAAGAAAACCCATTGATTGAGTCTTTGCCAATTTGGTCTGATCCACTAACGTGTGTCGTCAGCAAAGATCATCCTCTGGCCTTATCTAAAAAACTAAGCTTAATAGAACTTGCACAGCACGCCTGTGTTCTACCTAATAAAAATACGTTTACTAGGCAAATCGCTGAACAAGTTTTTGGCAAACAAGGACTAAAACCTAAAGTTCGGATGAACACCAATAATTTAGAAACGCTTGCTATGCTCGTCGGTATTGGCTGGGGGTGGTCACTTCTTCCCTCGACCTTGGTCGATGAAAAGTTGGTGGTATTGAACATTGCAGACTTAAACGTAGAAAGGAAACTTGGGGTCATTCATCATAAACAAAGAACACTCAGTCGAGCTGCCACCGCTTTTATTGAACTTTTAAAAAGCGATGGCACCAATTTATAAGCTGTCTTTTTAGCGACGCTGGCTAGTAATAAGAATGATAAGCGCCAAGGCGCTGGTCATAGACGCGGCCGTAAATGCCCAAGCCCCACCAGCCCATTCCCATAAATAACCAGTGATAACCATGCCAATCCCACCGCCTAAACCGATAGCAAAAGCACTGTACATGGCTTGACCTTGACTAGCGTAACGTTCAGGGAAAAGACGTCTAATTTGCTCGATGGACACCATATGAAAAAGCGCAAACGTAATGCTGTGAAGCAGTTGCGTGAAAATGAGCACCCACACGATAGACGCAAACCACCCCACCAAGAACCAACGAACGA
>CAXBGJ010000198.1:0-6309 GCA_963975045.1 uncultured Marinomonas sp.
AAGAAAACGTAGAGAGTGCGTACCACCCGTCTTGTACTTGTAAAATGGGCAGCGACAACGATCCAATGGCGGTGTTAAACGACGCTTGCCAAGTACGTGGTATTGAAAATTTACGCGTAGTGGATTCATCAATTTTCCCGACGATCACCAACGGTAACTTGAATGCGCCCACCATCATGGTGGCAGAAAAAGCCGCAGATATGATTCTTGGAAAAGCCGCGCTACCAAGCCTAGAAGCACCGGTTTGGATTCACCCAGAGTTCGACACCAAACAGCGTTAACGTTCGCTCTATCACTTTATTTCATGACAAAAAAAACACCAAACTGAATCAGTTTGGTGTTTTTTACTTTAAATAATATAGGTCTACTTAAAGAAATGGCTATTTCACCACTTATTTTTTGTACGTAGACAGGTATTTATCCAAGGTTTCTTGGCTTGCTGCTTTAACCGTCATGCCATTTGGGCCTGTGCCAATACTAGTATATTGTTTTGCTGGTTCGCCATGTTCTTCAAAGAAGGCTAATTCTTCAGAACCTTCTTCAAAGACCCAAAGACGACCGTCTTCTACTTGCGTTTTAAAGCCTTTAATGTCGAAGTCAGAACCACCAGAAACAGCTTCTAGATATCTATCCAAAGACTCCTGGCTTGCCGCTTTGACTGTCATGCCTTCTGGGCCGGCACCAATATTAGTGAACTGTTTTGCTGGCTCACCATGCTCTTTAAAGAAGGCTAATTCTTCAGAACCTTCTTCAAATACCCAAAGACGGCCGTCTTCTATTTCCGTTTGAAAACCGTCAATATTATACTTAGAAACCTCAGCGCTCTCAGAAGAGATGGAAGCGCAAGCACTTAGAGCTCCGCCTAACAACATGGCAATAACAAGTTTGCTTTTATTCATAATAGTACCTTCATAAGATGGATTGTTTTAAATTGAATAAACCCATAATGAAAGACTTACATTACAAAAAAATGACAAACACCACTCACCTTATATTTTTTTTCATATATGTTAATTTTCACATATGAAGCATCAAATGCGCGTCTTGTTTCGACAAACTATCGAATAATTAGACTTAATCTTCATAACTCGGCTCTTCAAGCGGACTTTCAACAACTTTATATTGCTTTCGTTTCACATCAAACCGGTACCAAATTCCTTTGCTGGTGAAGTAATCTTGGTCTTTACGACGAATAACCCGATGCTCCTCAGGAATATCATCGACCCACATACCTGGTGAAGGGTTCACGACCGTATAACCACGAGGCGAATCTCGATAGAAAACACCGTCTGAATAGTAAGTACGATCATCCACCACAACATGACGATGAGGCAAGGTTGTCAAAACAGAACCAATTGCAATGCCTGTCCCTAATGCAAACAATCCAAAAGGCGCACCACCAAATCCTCTAGGTCCACCAGCGCAGCCAGATAGCGTAAGGCAACAGCTAAGAGCAAAAATAGAACGCAGCGTCATAACCGTCTCCTTAAACTTTATTAACGTTTTGGTGGTTCAGGTAATTCGTCTTTCGTTAACGTGCCGCTGCCGTCTACATCAAAGCGATCGAAGTCATCGAGTAAAGGCCCTTTAAGCTCGTTCTTTGTTAGAACGTTATCGCCATTTGAATCCATCTGAGAAAATGATGGTGGCTCTCTCGGAGGTTGTTCGTTTGCCAGACTACTGACCGAGAAAAAAGAGAGGATGCTTGCCGTCATGACTGGCAAAAATACAGTGGATAATATTGTCTTCATAATGTACTTCCTAGATGTTCATAAAACACAAAATCGAAAATGGAACAGGGGAAGTATATTGCGAAAATTAGTACTGAATATGGAGAAAACGCCTACTAAGCGTCAAATTTATAACCGACGCCATAAACAGATTTAATACAATCTGACGAAGAATCGATTTCGGCTAACTTGCGGCGTACGTTTTTAATATGACTGTCTATTGCTCGATCAGCGACCACTCGGTGATCAGAATAAATATGATCCATGAGCTGATCGCGGCTGTATATCTTGCCATTATTTTTAAACAAAAAGGCTAAAATTCGAAACTCTGCGGGTGTGAGTGAAAGTCGTTGTTGATGAAACGTCGCCAGCATCGAGGGCTCATTAATTACAAAATCATCCTGAGAAATAAAGGTAGAAGCCTCATTACGACGCAAGAGGTTCTTTGCCCTTACGACAACTTCTCTTGTACTGTATGGCTTGCAAATATAATCATCTGCACCGAGCTCAAGCCCTATTAATCGATCGATTTCTTCTACTTTCGCCGTCGCCATAATAATAGGCACTTCACTAAACGTGCGAATTTCGCGATAAATATCCAACCCATTTCGATTTGGAAGCATCAGATCCAAAATAATTAAATCTGGCGATGTTCTTCTTACAAAATCTATGACAATAGCGCCGTCATCCACACTTTGAGCACGAAATCCTGCGTGTTCAAAGTACTCACAGAGGATAGCTGACAAGGTTGGTTCATCTTCAACCACTAAGATAAACTTTTTTGTATCGCTCATTCTTTACTCTCTTTTTAATCTAATATCGATGGCCAAACCACCCAGTTTGGACTCACCCGCTGAGATCTCACCGCCGTGCATCATGACGATGTTACGGCAAATTGACAAGCCCAAGCCTGAGCCTCCGAATTGACGGCTTCGAGATTGGTCGACTCGATATAAACGCGTAAACAAATTAGGTAAATGCTCTTTACTCACACTCGGAGAAGAGTCTTCTAGCCGTATGATCAGGCTATTTTTCTCTTCAGTAATGGAGAGCAGAATGCGGCCTGGCGCATCCGTATAACGTAAACTGTTTTCTAATAGATTGACAAATAATTGCTCTAGCGTTTTTTCATCACCTTTCACAAGCGATGGACTATCCAGTTGAGCCAGTTCTATTTCCAACCCTTTTTCAGCGACCCTAGGGTCAAATTGGCTCACCACTCTTTGTACTAACTGAGCAATATCAAGTGTTCGAGTATCCATCTGGTAAACACCAGAATCCGTTTTTGACAGCAAATAAAGATCGTCGACTAAACGTCGCAATCCCATAACCTGATGATGCATAGAGTCAATTCGTTGCGTCTCTGGCTGACGAATGCCATCTTGGATGGCCTCTAACTCGCTTCGAAGCACGGCAATGGGAGTGCGTAACTCATGAGAGATATCAACCAACCATTGCTCTCGGCTCTCTTTTTGTTTTTTCAAACTACCAATAAGAGATTGAAAACTGTCTGACAGCTCACCAAATTCATCATTACTTCGGCTTCCAAAAGAGAAATCATAATTCCCTTCAGACAACGCATTTGCACCTTGCTTTAATTTTTTCAGGGGAGCAAGAAAGTATCGAACCAAGAACAAGGCAACCATCAAAGACGCCAAGCCAGCCAAACCAATAATCCAAAATAAGTTACTTTGTTGCTGCTCATAAAATTGCGCAACAAGCGGCCCGGACAATAGACTCTTTTGCTCCAAAACCAACTGACCGACTGTTTCAGAATTCACCTTGATAGGCACTTCTAACCATTCTGATGTGGTTTTTTTCTGTGATGGTGGTGCTATTCCAGCCACCCAATCCCCTTGTTCATTTTCTAAATGAATACGATGGCTAAGAGGGCTTAATCCTTCTTCAATTCCATTATCTCTAGGGGGTGGGAAAAAATGCTCCTCGTTTGGCCTTGGTTGATCTTGATGAGGCGGAGCAAAGCGGTCTCTATCTGGCATAACGCCCAGCTGGCGAGGAGGCAATGGTCGACTAGGATCAGCAAATATTTCGCCCCATATTTCAGGTCGATCTCTCAATATTTGCCATCCACGCTCACGAGAGTAATACTCAGAAAGGTCCGATGCCAACTCAGCAACCTGCTTTTCTTCTTGCTGATTGAGATAGCCTTGAAACCCCGATTTGAAACTGTGACTCACCAAAAATGCCATTCCAGTGACTAACAAAACACTGGTCACAAATAATGAAATAAACAACTTGGTAACAATAGGAATACGCACACAGCTTCCTTCTTCATTTTGAACGAATGTATGAGCAAGCATAAACTTTTTTCTAAGGTTCAAAAATAAAGATTTAAGAACAGAAGCAAAAAAACGGAAAAGAAAAGCGCCACACTAATCATTTTCATTTTATATTTCGGCACAACAAGAACCATTGTTATTTTAAAACGAAAAAAAAACCCAAATGAACTCAGTTCATTTGGGGGTTTTTATCACTATTTAGTTTTAATCAAAACCCTATTTCAGCTCAAACACAGCAAAACCATTTTCATCTAAAGACTGATAGGTCATATTTTTACTGGCTGCATCTTTCGCCTTAGGTGAGGTAGTAAAAAGCACTGTCGCTTTACCAAAATCCGTAAACGACCAATTATTATCCGCCGCTGGATTAATGGTTTTTTGGCTTAACAAATAGTTTGCCACTACATCCCGGTTTTTATCTGGCGCATCAATCACAATCGTATCGCCTGATAAATTCGGGAAATGCCCGCCACCACCCGCGCGATAGTTATTCGTTGCGACCAAGAACTCATCTTTCGCCCTTAATGCCTCGCCATTAAACATCACATCTTTAATACGATGCGCGTCTTTATGAACCACGTCGCCATCAGCATTGTAACGAGCAGGTTGTGTTACATCGATACGATAAGAAATACCATCGATCACATCAAAGTTATAGGTAGGAAAGCTGGTATTAATCAAATTTTGTGGTGCCGTTGAATTGGCATCAATCAGATTAAACTGCCCCGCCGCCGCTTCCAGCCACTCGACAACTTGAGCCCCCGTCAGCTTCACCACTTTTAAATCGTTCGGGTAAATATACAAATCACTGACGTTTTTCAGCGCGATGTCGCCTTTTGGCACATCGGTATAATAATCTGGCCCCCCTCGGCCGCCCGCTTTAAATGGCGCACCCGCAGACAGAATCGGCATGCCTTCATAAGACGTACCACGAACGATATTTTCCACATACCAAACTTGCGCGTTGTTCACGATCTGAATAGAAGGGTCGTCTTGAACCAACGCAAAGAAACTGTTGATGTCGGCGGTGGATTCACCCACTTTACGGCGCATGTACGCTAAAGTGCCTTGGTGTTCTGTTTCGACCGCTTGGTTAATGCTCTCGTCCGCTTCAACCAACGCCACCGTTTTACGGCCTTCACGACGTGAAATAGCACGTACTTCGGCTTTACCATCGACAACTTTCCAGCCGTCTCCAGCAGGCTCCAGCGTTAAATCAATCACCCCAAGGTGAGACCCCCAAAACCCCGGCATGGTCGCAGGTTTACCAAATACCGTCCCTTTTTCACCATCAACACCTTCAAAGGCATCTAATGCTTTGTCACCGGGGAAAATACGATGAGAGTGACCAAATAACACAGCATCAATACCGTCCACTTTTGCTAAATGATAAGACGCGTTTTCTTCACCTTTCATATAAGGAGAATTCATCATGCCACTGTGTGGAATCGCGATAATCACGTCTGCACCATTGGCTTTCATTTCAGGAATGTATTTGTTCGCGGTTTCAATAATGTCTTTGGCAATGACTTTATGGGTTAAATTGTCTTTATCCCACGTCATAATTTGTGGCGGTACAAAACCAATGTAACCTATTTTGACCGTTTGTTTTTTGCCGTCCGAATCGACAAAGGTTTTGTCTTTAATAATATAAGGTTGGAAATACGGCTGATCATTCGACGCATCGTTGTCGCCATCATCCACGTACACATTCGAGTTAACGTAAGGAAAGTTAGCGCCACTTAAACTCTTCATTAAAAAGTCTAAGCCGTAATTGAACTCATGGTTACCGATATTACCCACATCGTAATCCAGCAAATTCATCGCTTTAAACGCCGGATGCGTCTCACCAAAGCGCAGCACTCGACCTTTGGCAACATAATCGCCCAATGGTGTGCCCTGCAATAAGTCACCGTTATCGACCAATACAGAGTTCGTCACTTCGGCACGTGCCGCCTTGATCAAGGTCGCCACACGAGACAAACCTACTGAATCACTTTGCTTATCGCCGTAGTAATCGTAATCCACCAAATTCATGTGAATATCCGTGGTTTCCATGACGCGTAAGTCAATGGTAGAAGCCTGTGCCATCGCAGCAAAAAGCAAAGTAGAAGCGAAAAGCGTCGCACCCTTAGGAACAAAAAACGTCATGACATTACTCCATTCATTCAAATATCTTTCTTATTAAAAATACTAACCAAACAGTCAGCTTTCATAGTAAGACGATTTTATGCGAACTTCATGCCTTTTTGATGACAATTTCTTTATTGGTTTTGTGG
>CAXBGJ010000199.1:0-6300 GCA_963975045.1 uncultured Marinomonas sp.
GGTGCTTTACGTGGTCGTGCATTGGCTGGCGTTAAAGGCGATGTGGAGGCGCGAATTTTTTGTAAAAGCATGGAAGCAGAACTGGTTTCTATTGCGGGCAATTTTATGTTGAGCGATGCGCTTCAAAATATCGTTTGGAAAGACAGCGCGCAAGTGTTATTAGTTGACGATAGCTTAGAAATCGTACCGCTTTAAGGCTCATTTTTCATTTTATTATTTAGATAAACTCATAACGGGATTATCGGGGGATACAGTATTGGCAAAGATCATAGTAGTCACCTCAGGCAAAGGCGGTGTTGGCAAGACAACATCCAGCGCTGCTATTGGGACTGGTATTGCGTTGAAAGGACATAAAACCGTTATTATTGATTTTGATGTAGGCTTACGTAATCTGGATTTGATTATGGGTTGCGAGCGTCGAGTGGTTTATGACTTTGTAAATGTAATCAATAAAGAAGCGACACTATCGCAAGCCTTAATTAAAGATAAGCGTACGAAAGGTTTGTTCATTCTACCGGCATCGCAAACACGAGATAAAGACGCCTTAACCATTGAAGGCGTGAAGGAAGTTTTAGACGAGCTTGCTAAGGAGTTCGATTACATTATCTGTGATTCTCCTGCCGGTATTGAAAAGGGCGCTCAAATGGCCCTGTATTTTGCTGACGCGGCTATTGTTGTGACTAACCCAGAGGTTTCTTCTGTACGAGACTCAGATCGTATTTTGGGTATTTTACAAAGTAAGTCTAAACGAGCCGAAGACGGAAAAGAGCCGATTGAAGAACACCTTCTGTTGACGCGTTATCATCCTGGGCGTGTTGCATCAGGTGAAATGTTAAGTGTTTCTGATGTTGAAGACATTTTGGCTATTCCACTACTTGGTGTTATTCCTGAGTCGGAAGCCGTTCTTAAGGCTTCAAATCAAGGTACTCCTGTCATTTTAGACACTGAATCTGAAGCTGGCTTGGCTTATATGGATGCAGTTGATCGTTTGATGGGCGAGGAGCGTCCTTTGCGTTTCTTGGAAGTCCAGAAGAAAGGTTTTATTAAACGTTTGTTAGGAGGTTAGGGTGGGGATTTTCGATTATTTTAAAAGTAAAAACGCACCTAGCTCAGCTTCTGTCGCTAAGGATCGTTTGCAAATTATTGTGGCGCATGAGCGTAGCAAGCGCCATCAGCCAGATTATCTGCCGCAGATGCAACAAGAAATCATCGACGTTATTCGTAAGTATGTCAATATCGGCAATGAAGATGTGCAGATACAGCTAGACAACACAGACGACTGCTCAGTACTTGAGTTGAATGTGACGTTACCAGAACAGAGTTAGTGTTCAGTTAAAAACAGTAAAGCGTCAGCAGGGCTTTGATATAAGTCATGTCTGGCGTTTTTTTTATTTTAAGTTTAGTAAGAGTGATTATCATTGTTTTACTCGAATTCTGCGTGGGTGTATTATTCGCTCCACTCATTTTTGACTGTTAGAGTAAGATTGAATGCTGCGTTATTTTCTTGGTGTGACCGCCATTTCTCTGTTTATCTCTGCTTGTAGTGAACCGGCACAGATGGTTGACCGCGTTGAACCCCATAGCAAGTCGGCCTCAGAGCTTCCTATTGCCTCAACCGACCCTAAAGCTTTGCTAGGATCGCAATTGTTCTTTGATACCAACCTTTCTAAAGAGCGTAATCAGTCTTGTGGAACGTGCCATGATATTGCAAATGCTTTTGTTGATAAAAGGCAAGATGCACTTTTTGGCGCGGTGTCGTTAGGCAGTGATGGGCATTCTATGGGTGGGCGTAATACGCCAACCGCAGGGTACGCTGCTTTTTCTCCAGCATTCCATCGTATGGCGAATGGTGAATATCGCGGAGGACAATTTTTAGACGGACGAGCCTCAGGCCTAGCTCAGCAGGCAGAGGGGCCATTTTTAAACCCTTTGGAAATGGCGATACCGGATGGCGATACGGTTGTTACTCGAGTTAAAGAGAATGGTCGTTATGAAGGCCTGTTTAATTCTATTTATGGTCAAGGTGTATTGAACGATCCTATTAAAGGCTATGCGGCGATTACGGATGCCATTGCAAGCTTTGAGAAAACTGCTTTATTCATGCCCTTTGATTCAAAATACGATCGAGCGCTAAGGGGGGAAGAAAACCTAACACCTCAAGAAGAGCTGGGTAAAACGTTATTCTTCTCTCAGCAGTTTACCAACTGCAATGCTTGTCATCAGTTAAATAATTCACCATTTAACCCTCAAGAAACCTTTAGTAATTATGAGTATAGAAACATTGGTGTGCCGGCCAATCAGGCGTTAATGGCTCATAATGGTAATAAGAAAGATCTTGGCTTGCTGGACAATCCAGATATTGATGACCCAAAACAGGCAGGTAAGTTTAAGGTGCCTTCTTTGCGTAATGTGGCGGTAACTGGGCCTTATATGCACAATGGGGTGTTCAAGGATTTGCGAACCGTTGTACTTTTTTATGACAAATACAATAATCCTAGCCGCACAATAAATCCTGAAACAGGGAAGGTGTGGGCGAAGCCGGAAGTAACTGAAAATATTGACCTGGTGAATTTAGAAAAGGGTCCCGCTTTGCCGGATCGCCGTGTTGATGCGGTTGTCGCTTTCTTGAAAACGCTTACCGATAGACGTTATGAAGCGCTGCTAAAAGACAAGCAGTAGGTCTAATAATATCTTAATTATGGAGGTTGGATCATTTTCAATGGGGTCGTCTCCTTATTGTTTTCATTGATAAAACTGGCCTGCGATTCAAAAATTTATTACATTGACCCTTTAGTTTACTTTGTTGTGCACTTTGCGTGTGCGAAATGAAACATGAAGGATTGTAAAAATGAAATATGTTCCGCTCGGACGAACAGGCTTAGAGGTTTCTAGAGTATGTTTGGGTACTATGACTTGGGGTACTCAGAATAATCAAAAAGATGCAGATGAGCAGATTGAATATGCACTGTCTCGTGGTGTGAATTTTATCGATACGGCTGAAATGTATTCTATCCCGCCGAATGAAGAATCTTATGGTAAAACGGAGACCATCATTGGTGACTGGTTATCTCGTAATCCATCACGCCGTGAAGAGTTTATTCTAGCAACTAAGATTGCTGGCCCCGGACTTCATTATATCCGCGATGGAGGTCCCATTACGGGCGCGGCCATTATTGCTTCTGTTGATGCTTCGCTAAAGCGTTTACAAACAGATTATATCGATCTGTATCAGCTTCATTGGCCTAATCGAAACACACCTCATTTTGCAAAACATTTTCCCGGTCAAATTTCTTTTACTGATGTTGATAGTAAAGCTCAATCTGCGCAAATGTTAGATATTCTGCAGGGTATAGATGTTTGTGTGAAAGCGGGGAAAATTCGTCACTTTGGCTTATCGGATGATTCCACTTGGGGAATCAATGAATACATTCGTCTAAGTGATCAACATGGTTTGCCTCGTGTTGCTTCAATCCAAAATGAATTTAGTTTATTGCACACTAAAGATTGGCCGTATTTGATTGAAAATTGTGTGCATGAGGATGTGGCTTATCTGCCATGGTCTGCTTTGGCTGCTGGCGCACTAACTGGTAAATATCTTGATGGTGCGCGACCAGAGGGCAGTCGCTGGAGTTATGCTCAGCGTAACGGTATTTTTCGCGATACGCCATTAGTCGACAAAGCGGTTAGGGAATACCTGAGCGTTGCTGATAAACATAAGCTGACAGCGGCTCAGTTAGCGTTAGCATGGTGTGATCAGGTTGACGGTGTGAGTTCTACTATTATCGGTGCAACATCATTAGAGCAGCTCAAAGAAGATATGGACGCATTTGATATGGTTCTGTCTGAAGAGGCATTGAAAGACATTATGTCGGTATTTAAGGAATACCCAGTACCGTTTTAATGTTTTGGAATAAATTGATTGTTTAAAAAAAACGCCTTAGGGTGTTTTTTTTGTCAAAAATGAATGCTGACAATTGTGTGTTGTTTCTTGAGGTAATAAAAAACCCGATGCATTTTCATGCATCGGGTTTTTTTAGAAAATAGTTATTAACTATTTATCTTTACGTTCTTGTTCTTTCTTCTCTCTAACGGCAGCGATTACTGTTTCAGCAACGTTAGAAGGACATGGTAGGTAGTGAGAGAACTCCATAGAGAACTGACCACGACCAGATGTCATTGTACGTAACGTACTGATGTAACCAAACATTTCAGATAGAGGAACGTCTGCTTTGATGCGAACACCAGTCAAACCTTTCTCTTGGTCTTTGATCATGCCGCGACGACGGTTAAGGTCACCGATTACATCACCAACGTGATCATCAGGAGTGAACACATCAACTTTCATGATAGGTTCGATCAACTGAGGGCCAGCTTTTGGAATTGACTGACGGAAAGCGCCTTTAGCAGCGATTTCGAAGGCAATGGCAGAGGAGTCAACAGCATGGAAGCCACCGTCATACAATTGAATTTCAACGTCTAGTACAGGGAAACCTGCTAGAACGCCTTCGGTCATCATAGATTTAAAGCCTTTCTCTACAGCAGGGAAGAACTCTTTTGGTACGTTACCACCCACGACTGAAGAAGAGAATACGAAGCCAGTACCTGGCTCACCTGGTTTGATACGGTAATCGATCTTACCGAACTGACCAGAACCACCAGATTGTTTCTTATGTGTATAGGTGTCTTCAACTTCTTTGGTGATTGTTTCACGGTAAGCAACCTGTGGTTGACCAACGATCAAATCTACACCGTAAGTACGTTTCAGGATATCTACTTTGATATCAAGGTGAAGCTCACCCATACCACGAAGAATTGTTTCACCTGAATCGATGTCAGTTTCAACACGGAATGTTGGATCTTCTGCAACCATCTTACCGATCGCAACGCCCATTTTCTCGTTACCACCTTTATCTTTCGGCGTAACAGAGATAGAAATTACTGGCTCAGGGAAAACCATTGCTTCAAGTGTACAAGGGTGCTTAGGATCACAAAGAGTGTGACCAGTTTGTACGTTCTTCATACCAACGATAGCGATGATGTCACCCGCTTGTGCTGAGCTAATTTCTTTACGATCATCAGCTTGCATCTCAACCATACGGCCCACACGCTCTGTTTTGCCTGTGAAGCTGTTTAGGATGGTATCGCCTTTGTTAAGTGTACCTGAGTAAACACGTACGAAAGTCAATGCACCAAAACGGTCATCCATGATTTTGAAAGCAAGCGCTTTGAATGGTTCGCTAGCATCAACAATCGCTTTCTTACCGTTTGGATTACCTTCTTCATCTGTAAGATCTTGTGGAATAACATCTTGTGGATTTGGTAGGTAGTCGATAACAGCATCAAGAAGAAGCTGCATGCCTTTGTTTTTGAAGGCAGAACCACAGTAAGTTGGGAAGAAAACAAGGTCACGAGTACCCTTACGGATACAGCGTTTGATGTCATCAATAGAAGGCTCTTCGCCGTCCATGTAAGCCATCATGATTTCATCGTCTTGTTCTACTGCTGTTTCTAGTAGTTTCTCACGGTATTCTTCAACGATTTCTGCCATGTCAGCAGGAACATCTTCTACGCTGTAGTTTTCTGGCTGGCCAGAATCATCCCAGATGTACGCTTTACGCGTTAGAAGATCAACAACACCAGAAAATTCATCTTCAGTGCCGATAGGAAGAACCATGATTAGCGGGTGAGCGCCAAGGACTTTTTGTACTTGTTCAGTTACGCGGTAAAAGCTAGCACCAAGACGGTCTAGTTTGTTAACGAAAATGATACGAGCAACTTCAGATTCGTTAGCATAGCGCCAGTTAGTTTCTGATTGTGGTTCAACACCACCAGAACCACAGAATACGCCAATGCCACCGTCTAGAACTTTAAGAGAACGGTATACTTCAACGGTGAAGTCAACGTGTCCAGGTGTGTCGATAACGTTAAAGCGGTGATCTTTCCAGAAACAACTTACAGCAGCAGACTGGATGGTAATACCGCGCTCAGCTTCTTGTTCCATGAAGTCAGTAGTAGATTCGCCCTCATGCACTTCACCGATTTTGTGGATCATACCAGTAAGTTTAAGAATACGTTCTGTTGTTGTAGTTTTGCCCGCGTCAACGTGAGCAAAAATACCGATGTTTCTGTATTTTGATAAGTCAGCCATTACATTACTCTAAATAAGTTAGGACGAAATTTGCGCGTTAGTATACAAGACTTTTGGTCACTTGTAGTCAGGTATTTCGCGCTATTCTATTATATTTTATGTAATTAAAGGAAGAGGCAAGATAAAAGCATTTTAGAAATCAGTAAGAATTT
>CAXBGJ010000200.1:0-6293 GCA_963975045.1 uncultured Marinomonas sp.
TAAGCTGTCGCATGGCGGCATCGATAATGGGAAAGCCTGTTTTACCTTCACACCACGCCGTAAATTCTGCTTCATTGTTTCGCCAAAGTAAGGCATTAGTTTCCTGTTTGAAAGGGCGACTCATAGAGAGAAAAGGGAAGTGTTCCATGAGTTGACGGTAGAAGTCGCGCCACGCCAATTCTTTTAACCAAATGCTGTCTTGCCAGCGTCGTTCTTCTTGATTGCAAGTGTAAATAATTGCTTCTAAACACTGCCTTGGTCCTAATGCACCTAATGCAAGATAAGGTGACAATGCGCTGGTGGCAGGCTGCATTGGGTAATCTCTGCTTTCCTGGTAATGACGTTCTTTATGGTGACAGAATAGCCAGAGTTTTTGCTTGGCAATATCGTGAACCGCTGGCCATAAATCGTCTCTAAAGGGTTTCTCCCAAGTTAAAAAGTTTAGCGATGGCTCCGGTAGGGGATCAGCTTGGGACTCCGGTGCTGGAAGCGGCGTTATATCTTGTTGTGCAAGCAGTGTAAGCCAACGTTTGAAAAAAGGTGTGAATACTTTAAATGGCGTACCTTGCTGACTAAAGACAGCCTGTGGAACGATAAGATCAGCAGACAGAGTATGAGTCTTAATTTGATGTTGGTGTAACTGTTCGCAAACTGCGTGATCACGTTGTTGCTCATGTATGGGCAAGTCACGATTAAACCAAAGATGCTTGATGCCATGATCTAAGCAAAACGCGGTCATGACATCGGGCAACGCATCATAGGTGTCTGCGTTAATAATATGCAACGGTATTCCAAGTCTTGCTAAGGTTTTTGCTAAGGTTTTAATAAGCTCTGCTCGTAAACCTGTTTTGGCATCCGATTCATTATGTTCGGACCATTGCGTTGGCGTGATGGTCACGACAACGCCAACTCCTTTCTTTAAGGCATTCGCCTCTAAAGACGCTGAATGCAGCGCGGGGTTATCTAGGCAGCGAAGATCATTTCTGAGCCAAACAAGGTGTTCTATTTTCATTGGACTGTTTGCCTTATACCGTATTACGAATGCCAAGTGGCGATGGATATGGAATGAAGTAACTTTGTCCGTTAATGTATTCGCTGCCGTAGTGTTTCAGGTAGTGACGCAACAATGTGATCGGTGTCGCAAGATTAACTTCGCCGCGGCGATATTGTTCGACCACATCCAGAATGTCTTTTCTGACCGACACATCGACGGCGTGTTTCAAATAACCCACAAGATGCATCAATACATTGCAATGATTCTTACGTTCTGCTGGTTGTGACAAGGTCGTCATTAATATTTCAAAATAGGCGTCTTTTAATTCAGCAACAGACCTTGAGTCATTGCCTGACAATAGACGCCCAAGTTGTCGATAAACCGGTTGAGAGTGCGCCATGACCATGTATTTATAGCGACTATGAAAAGCAATCAGTTCTTTCATTTTAGGTTCGTTGCTAACACTGAGTCGAAAGTCATGATGAGTAAAAACCCGCAACAAAAAATTTTCTCTCAAGATAGGGTCATTTAAACGGCCATCTTCTTCGATCGGCAATAATGGATAGCGCTTTTGCAGCTCTTTGGTAAAAAGTCCTGCGCTTCTCTGCATGTGCGGATGACCATTTTCTTGGTACACCTTAATACGTTCCATGCCGCAACTAGGGGATTTTTTCATCAGGATGTAGCCATCCAGATGGGAGAGCTTTTCTAAATAAGGGTTAGACGCCGCCATAAAGGCTTCGGATACGTCTTCTCCCGTATTTTTCGTAAAGGTCATTCTAGGTGAATTTGGATCACCTTCTAGGCGTAATGTTGGTCGAGGTGTGCCAAATCCTGCCGCCATTTCAGGGCAAAATTTTTGATACTCAAAATACTCGCTTAGCACGTTGTCGCAGTAGTTAGAGTGGCTGTGTCCGCCATTGTATCGGACGTTTTCACCCAGTAAACATGCGCTGATGCCGATAGGGATCTTGTGTGTTAACTGGTCTGGTGTATTCAAAAAAAGTGGCATATTGATGTCCTCCAAAAAATAAAACACGTGCTTTATTTTGCGTTTTTTATCGAATTTGTTAGGGAAAGTGCGCTTAGCAAAGCGCCTTCTGCATCGCCTTGGCATAACCAGTCACCGGCCAGTCCGACATTATGTTCTGGTGCCCATGCGTAATTATTATTGCCTTTGTTTTCAGGAAACCGACTAAGGAGCCAGCGATGTGGTTCGCCATGTTTCAACACGCGTTGTTCTGTTTGTTCGGAAAATGCTTGAAGCAAACTTTTTGTTATCCATTCTTTGTCGGTGTCAAGATGCTGCCTTGTCCAATCTGGGTTGGTTTGTATAACCCAGCGATCGACTTTGTCGCTGTTTCTCATGGGTTTGTAGTTGTCTTTGATCATGCGAGCGATAGGCGAGTTTTGTAGCTCAATAAGCGCATTAAGATCACTGTTTTCTGTTTCTAGCCACATCGCCCATTGCGATTGGTAGGTTGCGCAAGCTTGGTTTGCCCTGAGCAATAACACCGCCAATTTTTCGTTAGTCGCTAGCATAGCCGCGGCTTGAGGTGCGGGTGCGGTGATGATGATTTTTTGAGCGATCACAACGGGCTGATATTTATCGTCTCTTAATAACCAATGGGTTTGGTCGCCTTCATCTTTTGCTATCTGATCGAGGTGATGGATGCGAGAATTAGTGATAAACGTAACATTACTGAGCCAATGACGTGTTATCGCGCTCATTTTAGGCACACCGACAAAGGCTTGTTCGTCAGCGGTACTAAATTGCTTCCAAGGAGCCGCTACGTTTGCTTTGGTAAGTTCTTCAAAGAGCGCTAACGTGTCTGCGTGCTTCGCATAAATATAAGGTGCACCTAGGTCGCAGCTAATGTCACCTTCTAATTGTTTACTGCTAGCCCGCCCGCCACTGCCGCGACTTTTATCAATCACACAAACGGTCTGACCAGATTGAGACAACAAGTGCGCGCATAAGCTGCCTGCCAGTCCTGCACCAATAATGGCGATGTCGAATGTTGGTGTCTGAATCTGATTTGTTGGTGTGTTCATCTTATGTCGTCCCAGTGTCTTTGTTACTTTCTTATACAATATATAATGTTGTACAATAAAAGCAACCTCCTTGTACAAAAAAATATTTGTATAATTTTTGGTGGTTGTATAAGTTTAGGTCACAATAGACGAATTGCCTTAGATGAATGATGATTTATTGGAAATGCTTATGAGTCAGTCGAACCAAAATATGGAAACAACAGATCAGAAAACGTCAAAATCAGTGGATGAGTTGGCTCTTTTAGAGAGCTCAGCGTACTTTCCTATTCGTGAGTTATCACTAAAAACGGGCGTGAACTCGGTGACACTACGTGCTTGGGAGCGACGTTATGGGCTGCTAAAACCTAAACGAACAGGCAAAGGTCATAGATTATATGACCAAGGCGATGTGCAGCGTGTTGAAGGTATATTGCGTTGGATTCAGCAAGGCGTCGCCGTGAGTAAAGTGCGAGCCCTGCTGGAACAAGGGGTGGCTCCAGATGGCGTAGTGCCTTCGAATGAATGGTTAGAGTGGCAAGTGGCGTTAGTGAAAGCGTCAAAAGGGTTGCAGGAAGATAAGATAGAGCAAATGTATCAGCAGATATTTTCTCAATATCCTGCTGAGATCGCGGTGCGTGATTGGCTATTACCCAGTTTTGAGCAATTAGGGAAAAGTGCTGAATTGGCGTTTTGTGAATCGGTTCTGTTGTCCTGTCTAGTACCGCGCGTGATGAGTTTAAAATCCCAGCAAAAGCAATCTCAGAGTAAGTGCTCGCCTAAGGTGCTTATTGCAGGTTTAACTTCTCAACGAGTTTTATGGTGCTATATGGCGGCCGCGATAATGCTAGATAAAGGCCTTCCATGTATTGTGCTGCCTAATGCGTATCACAGCGATGACTGGTCGAAGTTTGTTGAAATAACTGAAGTGCAATCAGTGTTAGTTTTTTGTGAAAATGAATTGGCTACGAAAGCATCTGACTTGATCAATCAAATGCAACAATGGCAAAAGCCTGTTGCCGTAGTGGGAGCCAGTTTTTGGTTATCCGCGCATGAGTTAGACATGACCCATGCAGGCAATGTGCAGGTGTATTCTGAGGCGTTTGAAGGTGTTACTGCCTTTATGAAAGTGGCCTTGGAAAAGTAAAAAACTATTAGATTGATATCTATAATAAATTTTTAATATTAATGGTTCTCATTTAATCTCCTTATTACATTAAACGAGGAGATTCAAATGTCTAAAACAATCAGTTTTGCTGTTATGCATTTTACCATCGCATTCAGTGTTGCTTACTTAATTACAGGAAGTTTTATTGTGGGTGGCTTGGTCGCCATCGTTGAGCCAGCCATAAATACCGTGGCGTATTACTTCCACGAAATTTTTTGGAATAAAAAACAACAAGCAAACAAAGACATAGAGAAAGAAACAACGTTTACGACGGGTTTTCAAGCAGTAGGCGAAAGCTATGCGTTAAGAGCGATGTAAATGGATGGTTAAATGTGGTTGTGTCATGCCGCTTTTGAACTCCTTGAAAACACCGCTAACGCTGAGCGTTAGCGGTGAAGGAGATCCGCGAGTGTTACGTCAATGGATTGATTAAGAAGTATAAAACAATCGCCACAGCGATAGGTGCTGTGAATTTCATTGAAATATTCCACAATGCGTAAAGCGTGCCAGAAAGTTCTAACTCTTCTTTTGCAAACTTATCTTTAACAACCCAGCCGGCAAACAGAGCAATCAAGATACCGCCTAATGGCAACATGATATTTGCTGTGATGTAGTCTAAGAAATCAAATGTATTTTTGCCGAACAAGGTTACATCAGACATAAAGCTGAATGACCCTAGACAAGCAATACCTAAAGCCCAAACAGCGACGCCAAGCGTAATGGCAGCGTTGATACGTTTCATCTTGAAGCGCTCTACCAAGAAGGCGACCGTCGGTTCTAATAAAGATATAGCGGACGTCCAAGCTGCAACGCCCACTAGGACGAAAAACAAGGTTCCGAACAATTGACCAAATGGCATTTGGCCAAAGGCAACAGGTAATGAAATAAACATCAAACCTGGTCCCGCAGCTGGATCCATTCCGTTAGCGAAAATAATTGGAAAAATAGCCAAACCAGCCACTAGTGCAACCAGAGTGTCTAATGCGCCAATAGCCAATACTGTTTTACCAATCGACGCCTTTTTAGTCATGTAAGACCCGTAAGCCATGATGGTTCCCATCCCCAAAGAGAGGGTGAAGAACGAATGGCCCAGCGCAATCAAAGCCGAGTTCCAAGACAATTTACTGAAGTCTACATTAAACATGAAGTTCCAGCCTTGAGCAAAACCGCTCGTCGTCATGGCATAGCCCAACAAAATGATCAAAAGTACGAACAAGGCTGGCATCATAATCCGAGTCGCTGTTTCAATACCTTTATTAATGCCTGCAGCCACAACCGCAATCGTCATAATGCTGAACAGAGTGTGCCAGCCTAATAACGTTACAGGATCCGCAAGAAGGGCGCCAAAGGCAGTTCCAGCTTGATCTGATGTGATGTCAGCCATTTCACCCGTCAGCATGACTTTAATGTAATGAAGAACCCAACCGCCTACGACAGAGTAGAACGAAAAAATGAAAACGCCAGACAGCATTCCCATTACTCCAATGATGCCCCATTTTCTAGAGCCTTCAGATTCTTCTGCGACATCCATTAAGGCATTGATTGGATTTTTGCGAGCACGGCGGCCAATAAACACTTCGGCCATCATGATCGGAATACCAACGAGTAAAATACAAGCTAGATATACTAGGACAAATGCCCCGCCACCATTCTCACCTGTGATGTAGGGGAATTTCCAGATGTTACCTAAACCTACAGCGGAACCTGTTGCCGCCAAAATGAATATCCATCGGCTCGCCCACGAACCTTGGATAGATGTTTTATTTGTCATAGTTATCTCTAAGTTATTGAAAGCAAAAAAATATAAACAGCAATCGGGGTTTGCTTTTTAACCATACTTGCGACATCCACATAGCCTGTATGAATGAGTTCTAGTAAGCAAAACTCCGAATAGGGGCGGGATTTTCCGAATTTCATCGCGGATATGCAACAAAAAATGACGTTTTATCGTAATTCCGTCGATTACCTATGATTTCGTTAACCTTGATGGGTTCTGGCCTGTAGGTAAGATTATGGCTGTAATAGTTAGTTCTCTAAATATATGCCTAGACTTGATTTTAGTTTCACGTATAATGTTTAGACATCAAATCATATTGAGTT
>CAXBGJ010000201.1:0-6282 GCA_963975045.1 uncultured Marinomonas sp.
GTTATAGAACTTGACCCCCTCCCAGCCTCCCCCTTAGCAGGGGGAGGAGCTAAGGACTTTTGTATTATTCCCCCCCCTTAGCAGGGGGAGGGGCTAGGGGCCGCAGACATTTAATTATTCAGTTAAGAACAAGGGAATAGGTTATGAAAAAACAAACATTACGTATTGGTGTGGGTGGTCCAGTTGGGTCGGGCAAAACGGCGCTGTTACGCTCTTTATGTTCTGCCTTGCGAGATCATTACAACATCGCTGTGGTGACTAATGACATTTACACCCAAGAAGACGCAAAGTTTTTGACGGAGCACGAAGCGTTAGACGCGGACCGGATTGTCGGTGTCGAAACGGGCGGCTGTCCGCATACGGCGATTCGTGAAGATGCGTCGATGAATTTGGCGGCGATTGATCAGTTGTTGGCGCGTCACGGTGAGTTGGATGTGGTGTTTGTAGAAAGTGGCGGTGACAACTTGAGTGCGACTTTTAGCCCTGAGTTGTCCGACTTTACGATCTATGTGATCGACGTGTCTGCAGGGGATAAAATTCCTCGTAAAGGCGGCCCGGGTATTACGAAATCGGATTTGCTGATTATCAATAAAACCGATCTGGCGCCGTTAGTTGGCGCGTCATTAGAGGTGATGGATCGTGATGCGAAAATGATGCGTGGCGATCGTCCGTTTATCTTTTCGAACCTTAAAAAAGCGCAAGGTTTGGACGAAATTATTCGGATCATTGTGTCGGAAGGTATGTTGGAAGCGAAAGAATTACCTGCTGCGAAAGCGGTTGTTTAACCAAAGGGTGAGGTGAAAGTATGCGTTTATCTATAGCAAAAATATTGTCTGGCACTGTGTTCTTATTGGCGTCTGGCGCGGCACTTGCGCACCCGAGTCACGAACACGCGTCCAGTTTTATGGCGGGTTTTGATCATCCAATCGGTGGTTTTGATCATCTTTTGGCGATGCTGGCGATTGGTTTGTGGGCGGCCAGTTTGGGTGGTCGTGCTTTGTGGACGATTCCTAGCGCGTTTGTTATCACCATGCTCGCGGGTGGCGGTTTAGCGGTGGCGGGTTTGAGTGTGCCATTTGTTGAGCAAGGTATTGTATTGTCGGTGATTGTTTTGGGCGCCTTGGTGTTGTTTGCTAAGCGTTTGCCTACGACGGTTTGCGTGGCGACGGCGGGGGCTTTTGCGTTATTTCATGGCGCGGCTCACGGTATAGAAATGCCTTTGAATGCCAATGGTCTGCAATATGCGCTGGGTTTTGCTTTGGCAACGGCCGGCTTGCATGTAATAGGTCTTGGTTTTGGTCTGTGGATGGCGAAGATGGGGACGCCTTTAGTGACGCGAATAAGTGGTTCTGTGATTGCTACGGCAGGTTTGCTGCTCGCTTTTGCTTAATGCACTTTTCCCAATAAAAGTGCACACCATTTGATGACCTGATCGTGAGACTCTATGACGGCGGCACAAAAGATCTTTAAAGTGCGACGCCACTATAACAAGTGGGTCGCCGACCAAACGATGGAGGATTACGCGCTACGCTATACCTCTAAACAAGGTCATACCATGAGCATCGACCGTGTCGGTCATACGGCGCTCGGTGCGACGGCGTTTTTGGCGCTGGAAGGGCTGGCCGCGGTGATCACGCTTGCCTATGGTTTTACCAATGCTGTGGCGGCGATTCTCACGGTACTGGCGTTGTTTTTCGTGACGGGGTTTCCTATCGCGTATTATTCGGCGAAGCACGGTTTGGACATCGATTTGCTGACGCGCGGAGCGGGTTTTGGCTATCTTGGATCGACCATTACCTCGCTGATTTACGCGACTTTCACTTTTATCTTTTTTGCGATTGAAGCCGCTATTTTGGCCTCGGCATTTGAAGTGTTGTTGGGCATTCCTTTGCAGATTGGGTATGCGCTGTCGGCTTTGTTTGTGATTCCCATTGTAACGCACGGTATCCGTGCAATTAGTCGTTTTCAAAACGGCACTCAATGGATTTGGCTGACGTTGCAAGTGGCCGCCATTGGCGTGGTGGTGACTCAGGAATATCAAAATTTTGAAGGTTGGACTCAGTATGCGCCGGTGAATTTACCGCAAAGTCAGCATTTTGATTGGATCTTATTTGGCTCGGCGGCGTCGGTGTTGTTTGCCTTAATGGCGCAGATCGGCGAGCAAGTCGATTATCTACGATTTTTCCCCAAAAAGACCAAGCAAAACCGCAAACGCTGGTGGTTTTGGTTGATATTAGCCGGTCCTGGTTGGGTGTTTATCGGCGCGATTAAAATGCTGCTGGGCTCGTTTTTGGCTTATTTGGCCATATCCGATGGCGCGACCACAATACAAGCCACCGACCCAACCTATTTGTATCAGCGTATCTTTTTCTTTTTGACTACCTCGCCAACAACCGCGCTCATTCTGGCGGCGGTGTTTGTGTTTATCTGTCAGATGAAAATCAATCTGACCAACGCGTATGCCGGTTCGATTGCGTGGTCTAATTTCTTCTCGCGCTTAACCCATTCCCATCCGGGCCGAGTTGTCTGGCTGGTGTTCAACGTTACCATTGCGTTATTGCTGATGGAGTTGGGTATTTATCAGGCGCTTGGTGCGATTTTGGGTGTGTTTGCGATTGCGGCGGTGAGTTGGTTAGGCAGTTTGTCGGCGGATTTATTGATCAACAAACCGTTGGGATTAAGTCCGAATTATGTGGAGTTCAAGCGCGCGCATTTGTACGACATTAATCCCGTCGGCACAGGTTCCATGTTGATCGCCACCACGTTGGGCTTGGTGAGTTATTTGGGTGTATTTGGTGAAGAGGCGAAAAGCCTTTGTCACTTTATTTCGCTCGGCACCTGTTTTATTTTTGTTCCCTTAATTGCTTGGTTAACCAAGGGTAAATATTACCTTGCCCGACAAAGCCCAGAACTGATTCCGATGATCGAACTGGCGCAACAGCGCAATCCTAAATACGTCACCTTGACCTGCGGAATTTGTGAAAACGCCTTTGAAACAGAAGACATGAGTTTTTGCTCGGCGTATATGCAGCCGATTTGTTCTTTATGCTGTTCCTTGGATGTGCGTTGTTTGGACAGTTGTAAGCCGCAAGCGAGTATTACTCAGCAAAGTGATTATTTCTTTAAACTGTTTTTGCCGAAGCGTTTGGTTAAAGCATTGAAGTCACGCTTCGGACGGTTTTTGTCGCTTTTAACGGTCATTAACATTATCAATGCGGCTTTGATGATGTTGATCTATCGTCAAATGGCACCGAACTCTGTAGAGGAAGAAATCTTGCTACAAGACACTATGTTTGCATTGTTTTTTACTTTGTTGATTGTGTCTGGCGTCTTATCTTGGTTGTTTTTATTGGCCCATGAAAGCCGAGTTGTGGCGCAAAAAGAGTCCAACCGACAAACTCGAAAACTGATCCGTGAAGTCGACGCTCACCAAGAAACAGACAGAGCATTACAGAGCGCAAAAGAACAAGCCGAACGCGCAAATGAAGCGAAAAGTCGCTATCTAACGGGGATCAGCCATGAATTACGTACACCGCTGCAATCGATAATTGGTTACGCTCAGCTATTGTCCGAGAAACAAAATACGCCGTCAGGACATCAAAACGGTTTAGACATCATTCATCGCAGTGGTTTGTATCTGGCGGATTTGATTGAAGGCTTGTTGGACATTTCTAAGATCGAAGCAGGGCGCTTTGATTTGTATCGCAACACGGTGGACTTTCCAAAACTGATCGATCAGTTAAACAGTATGTTTGCTATGCAAGCGCGCGACAAAGGCATTCAATTACAGGCCAAAATTTTGGCACCTTTGCCTCAGCATGTGGTGACGGATGAAAAACGATTACGACAAATATTGATCAATTTGTTGTCAAATGCGGTGAAGTACACGCCAAAAGGCTCGATTTTGTTCGAAGTGAACTATCGTAATCAAGTGGCGGAATTTGTCATTCGCGACACAGGGCTTGGTATTAAAGAAGAGCATTTGCAGCGTATTTTCGATCCATTCGAACGTGTGCGCGACATCAGTACAGGGAATTTGCCCGGTACAGGGTTGGGCTTGACGATTGTGAAGCTGTTGACCGAAGTCATGGGCGGGGATTTACAGGCTAGATCGGTGGTCGGCGAAGGCAGCGAGTTTCGCGTTAGCCTTATGTTGCCTTGGGTGAGCCAAGGGGATTCGTCTGCCTATGAATACAAGCGCATTGTGAGTTACCGAGGGTATCAACGCACCTTGATGGTGGTGGACGATGACCCAGTCGTACGAGGTTTGTTGTCGGACATTTTGGTGCCGCTTGGCTTTAATGTGTTGGAAGCCTCAGACGCGAAAGTCTGTTTAGACGAACTGGAATCTTGCTCGCCTGATTTGTTCGTTCTGGATGTTTCCATGCCCGGAATGGACGGTTTGACGCTGGCAAAATTATTGCGAGATCGTGGTTATAGCACGCCTATTATAATGCTGTCAGCGGACGCACAAGAAAACCAACGCAAGCCAGACGAGCAAGCGGCGTTTAATCAGTACTTAGTGAAACCGGTGAATAACAGTGCTTTGCTGGACGCGATTAAGCATTGGCTGGTGTTGGATTGGGAATATCAAGAAACAGAGTTGGGTGAGCTTGAGCCGTTGGCTCTTTCGCTGGACTCGCCCCGCGATGAGCAAGATGAACATTCTGAACCCATGATGATTCCCGATCACGAAAGTGTGCGAGAGCTGATGGCGTTCGCTGAAATGGGCTACAAAAAAGGCGTGCGTGGCGTATTGGATCAGCTTGGCAAAACCGATGTGATCGATCCCTTTCATATGACGCAATTAGAAAGCTTGTATCTGAGCTTTCAGTTCGATGGGATTGCTCTTTATATACAGAAGCATTCATGTGCAATCAGCAATGTAAGCGAGAAGTCTAATTATGAACCCAAGTAATAAAAGTGACATTGTTTTAGTGGTCGACGACTCGCCCGATGCGTTGAGCCTGATTCATGACACCTTGGAAGCGGCCAATATGGATGTGCTTGTCGCCCTTGAAGGTAAGCAAGCCTTGACGATCGCCAAGCGGATTCGACCGGACATTATTTTGCTTGATGCCATCATGCCGAACATGGATGGTTTTGAAACTTGCCGACAATTAAAAGCCGACCAAAGTCTGGCGTCGATTCCGGTCATTTTCATGACCGGCCTGAGCGACACCAACGACATTGTGCGTGGCCTTGAAGCCGGTGGTGTGGATTACCTGACGAAACCGATTCAACCCAATGAGCTGATTGCTCGCATGCGAGTGCATTTGTCTAATGCACGTTTGAGCAACAACGCCCAGTCTGCTCTCGACAGCATGGGTCAGTATTTGATGACCACCACGTCGGCTGGTGATATCGCTTGGGCGACACCACAAACCTATGCGTTACTTGCCCGAGCACGAGCCAGTAACGAATGGCAAAGTAGTGAAATGGCATTACAGATACGGCTTTGGTTGGCCCATCAACCCGACGTTGGAAACGTGCTGAAACTAACCGGATTGGACTATCCTTTAGGCTTGAAAATGATGGGCTTAACGGAGCAAAAAGAAGTGCTATTGAAGCTCGAAGACGGTGACAAACCGGCGGGCCCTGCGTTACTGAAACTGGAGCTGGGGTTAACGGATCGTGAATCAGAAGTGCTGCATTGGATTGCCAATGGCAAATCCAATCGAGACATTGCGGAAATCTTAGAAATGAGCCCACGCACGGTGAATAAACACCTTGAACAAATCTTTCCTAAGCTTGGTGTAGAAAACCGCACGTCAGCGGCAGGCGTCGCATTACGAGTATTCGCCGCTGAACGCTAAGTGTCTTTAATATTGGCAATAAAACATCACTTTAATGACGTTTTGGTCCTAATTGTCATAAAATCACCTGAAAACCCTCGAACGAGGTAAGAATGTTCATGATGCACCAGATTGGTTGTTTAACGGCGTATTTCTTTTTAATATAGCCCCATCTTGAAGCGCTTTAGAACTTAACGCGTTTTATCCTCACATAGACGTTTGAGAGTGATTTCTTATTTGTCAGTGATCTGTTCTTTTTTCTATTTTGTAGATCAAGACAGTAGTCCTTTTTAAGGACGCCGATGTTTCTTTTAATCGCTAAAGATTCATTTTTGTACTTCCCTTTTTTATTTGTGGCGTCTCACTTTTGAGGCGCCACTTTTTTTTGTCCTACTTTTCTCCTCTTGTTTTCTTTTGCCATATTTCCCAGAAATACTCTATGCTGTCTTTTTATTGTTTCGTAGGGCGTAGCTATGGAAGTTGAGTA
>CAXBGJ010000202.1:0-6271 GCA_963975045.1 uncultured Marinomonas sp.
AAAAATGACATGGATCTTGTCTTGCAGTTCTTACGAGAAGAAAAAGTACTTATTGTTCAAGGCACCGGATTTAATTGGCCTACACCAGATCACGTTCGTTTTGTCTTTTTACCACACATCGAAGAACTAACACCCGCCATGGAACGATTTGCCGCCTTTTTAGGTCGATTAAGAAAGCGCTAACATCACTCTTGAAATAATCCAATAAAGCCCTACTATGCTCCTTAACAGTTTCTTAAGGAGCATATCGATGCGCATTATTCTGTTTTTGCTGACAAACCTCGCCGTCATGGTGGTGGCAGGTATTGTCTTAAGTCTTTTGGGCGTTAATGGTTACATGACCAGCAATGGCCTCGACTTCACCTCTTTGCTGATCTTTTGCGGCGTCTTTGGTTTTACGGGCAGCATCATTTCACTCCTATTATCTAAATTCATGGCAAAACGTAGTTCAGGTGCCATTGTTATTGAGCAACCGCGCAACCACAAAGAAGTCTGGCTGCTTGACACTGTAAAAGAACTTTCGCAAAAGGCAGGCATTAAAATGCCAGAAGTTGCGATATTCCCCGCTCACGATGCCAACGCATTCGCTACTGGTTGGAATAAAAATGCGGCGTTAGTCGCAGTGTCGAGTGGCATGCTAGATCGTTTCTCACCCGATGAAATCAAAGCGGTACTTGGTCATGAGATAGGACACGTTGCAAACGGAGACATGATTACTCTGTCACTCATTCAAGGCGTGGTTAACACCTTTGTTATGTTCTTTGCACGTATCGCCGCTTATGCCGTCGATCAGTTCTTACGTAAAAATGATAACGAAGGTTCTGTGGGCTGGGGTTATTATATTGCGACATTTGTATTTGAAATCATCTTCGGCGTATTGGCCTCAATGATTGTTATGTGGTTCTCTCGTTTTCGCGAATTTAGAGCGGATGAAGCCGGGGCTCGATTGGCAGGAAAAAGCGCCATGATTGCAGCACTGGTACGATTACAACAAGAGCATGAAGAAAGCCACATGCCAGACTCGATGCTTGCTTTTGGCATTCGTCGCGGTAGAAAACCGACTATGGGCGAGTTGTTTTCTAGCCACCCACCACTCGAAGTCAGAATCAAAGCCCTTCAAGCACTTTAATTCCTAGAGCCTTACCATGAAAACGCCAGCTTATTTGCTGGCGTTTTCATATTTAAAAAAACTATTTTGTTTTGTTGTGCTGGGTTTCTAAGATGAAAGCCATCAAAGGAATACCCGCCTCCTTGACGAGATCAACAAAACGAATGCCATAAACATAAAAATATTCCACACCCATTCGAGTTAAAAAGTCATTGTCCACTAAGCTAGCTTGAACTTGCTCAAGCATCTGGATCTCTTGAGACCTTATTTCACAATCTAATTTTAATATATGGTTATACGGTCCAATTTTCACACTACAAACCAAACGCATGGTTTGATTAACCGAACCAAAGTCCTCTTTCGATATAAGTTTTGCACCACCAAGACTCAAATCAATAATGATAGAAGAAGATGCCGCACTGATTGTTGTTGCGGAACCAGTCGGTTCAACATTCGATATCAAGCGAGTTTCAACTCGAACAGCCTGACGAACTTCAGACGTTTCAACGTAACTTGGGTAAGCAATATGAAGATGCGCTGCTGGCTCCATATAACTTTTTGCCACTTTACTAGAAAAGGCGCAAACATGCGTACTCAGCATCAAGCGAACATTTACAACCTGATTATCCCTTACTAGTATGGTCTTGCCATTTAACCTAGGACTAGACAAAATGAGCGAACTTCTTGGAATATTACCAAGGACTTTCACCATATAACGCCCAGGAGGTGATATAAACTCCAGTTGAACGTTTGTCCCTATCGGCACTTCAAGATCTCCCAGATCAACCTGCATTACTCCAGCCATGCACTTACCTTAGTCTTTATTTATATTTACCAAAAAACCAGCAGCACCTAAAAGATTGTGCGCAGCACTATTATCAGTATTCATTGAACAAGTATTTAGTTCATCTCTTTCCACATAGTGTTTTCGCAACCAATCAAACACATTATTTTCTTTATTTTCCCGATACTTAAAGCGCAAGCGCGCATCATCTCTTGCTACATCATAGATCGCATGAATACTTCGAGCCAGCATTTCTTCTGGCACACCGTCGGAGCAAACATGAATAGCCGAGAGCCAGCCAGCACTCATGGCATCTTTGCTGCTGATGCTAGGTGTATTTAATTTCAAATGCTGGCACAAAGCCTGATAGACCATCCATGTGCCTTTTTCACGACCCTGCTTACTGTATCCAGCAATATGTGGAGTAGCGATATCAACAATAGACACCAATTTCTGATTGATATTAGGCTCATTATCCCAGACATCTAATATCAGATGCAGATCACCGTCCAACTGAGCATGACGCTCAATCAAGGCCTGCTCATCGATAACGCCACCTCGTCCAGCCGAAATAATAGCCACACCAGCATTCAACTTACTAAGCTCTTCTGCTCCCAGCATCCCCTTCGTTGGATAAGGCCCAGATTGTGTTAACGGTGCATGTAGTGAAATGACATCACAAGCCAACACTTCAGCCAAAGTAACAAAATTAACCGGGGCGCCAGTGCTTTCTTTTAAAGGATCGTAAACACAAACTTGGCATCCCATTCTTGCAAAACGCTGGTAAACAGACTTACCTACATTACCATAGCCAATCACGCCAATTTTCTTTCTTAACCAACGAAGTTTTTTTGCTAGATAAAGATAACTCAAGGCACTGAACACATAATCAGTCACTGCCTCCGCGTTACAGCCTGGCGCACTACTAAAGGCCACATTTGCTTCCGATAGATATTGCAAATCAATATGATCCACACCTATGGTCGCACTTCCAACAAAAAAAACAGAACTACCCTCAAGAAGATCCCGAGTAACTTTCGTTACAGATCGCACCAAAAGAACATCTGCATCTTTTACTTGCTCGTGAGTTAATGTTCGTCCATTAACCAATTCCACTACACCCAAATGCGAAAATAGAGTTTTCGCATTTGGCATATTTTCATCTGCAATAATTTTCATACTGTTGTTTTATAAACTCATCAAATATCAGACCCGGACAGCGTTGCGCCAACAAATATTCAGAAAACAATTTAGCCCTTTCAGGAAGCCCAGAAGCGACATACTCAGCGACTTGAGCCATAACCGCTTGCTGAAAGTGCTTAGCGTCATAATCAGGCAGGGATAAATTATCGACACTGACGCGAAAGGGCAATCCAGCCGACCAATGCAAAACACACTCCACCGCCTGAGGCTTTACCTCAACGCGCTCAAACTCTAACTGAGTGGGTAAATCACGAGCGTCAGATTCGTACCAGTAACCGTAGTCTTCCAAGCGACGCCTTTCATGCCCAGCAATACACCAATGGCTGGACTCATGCAGCGCGCTAGAAAGGTAGTCAAAACGAAAATAAACAGTCGCCGGAACATCAGATCGAGCAGGTAGATAGAGCGGATCAGTAGCGCCACCAATAAGGTGGGTATTAAAACTTGAAAGAAAACAAGCATTAAAGGCTTCCACTAGTTGCTTTACGTTCACTAACTACAGACTCCAAATGTAAAGAATTATCACACAAGAAATAAAAATGCGCCACGCAAAGTAGTTAACTCCACGTAACGCATTGTTTTTTATGACTTCAAATATTACCTAGATTTAAGCAAGAGCTTAAGTATTTACCCTCGATAATAGTGAGCAGGTACAAAGGGCATTGCCGATTGTTTCAATGGAATTTGCTTCCCCCTTACATTTGCGAATAAAGGCATCTCTGTATCAAGTGACAAAGTGGAGACATAAGCCATTATAATTGGCTGCGCTAACGTAGGCGAGAAACCACCACTTGTCACGACACCCTGCACTTTGCCAGTTGCATCAACTATTTCAACACCTTCTCGAACTGGCGCACGCCCATCCACCAAATAACCAACGCGTTTTTTAGTCGGTTTATTCAAAAATTGTGACAGTATGATATCAGCACCAGGGAAACCACCAGCACGCTCACCATCTAAACGGCGCACTTTTTGAATGGCCCAGCTAATAGACGCCTCAACTGGCGTTGTGTTGGTATCAATATCATGACCGTATAGACACAAGCCCGCTTCTAAGCGCAACGAATCACGTGCACCTAGACCAATCCACTCAACCTCAGCAAAAGCTAACAAAGCAGCGGCAAATGCATCAGCATGATCATCTGGTACAGAAACCTCATATCCATCTTCACCCGTATAACCAGAACAGCTAACCCAAAGTTCAACACCTTGCCAATCCAGCTTAATATTTTGCATAAATGTCATAGTCAAAGCATCCGGAACCATTCGTCCGAAAACTTCACGTGCTTTTGGCCCTTGAATCGCCAATAAAGAACGATCTTCAATAACTTCTATGTCACAGCCACTCAATGTTGATTTTAGATAAGCAATATCTTGCTCTTTACAACCCGCATTCACGACCATAAAGATTTCTTCACCCCAATTAGCAAACATCAAATCATCTGAAATGCCGCCATTTTCTGTTGTAAACATACCGTAACGCTGCATACCTTCTGCCAAGCTCAGTACATCAACAGGTAAAATCGTTTCAAGCATCGACTTTATATCTTTCCCTCTTAGTATCACTTGCCCCATGTGCGACACATCAAACAAACCCACATTTTCGCGAATCCAAAGGTGCTCTTTCATGACACCAAGAGGGTATTGAACAGGCATTTCATAGCCTGCAAACTCAACCATTCTGGCACCAGAAGCAACATGTTGATCATACAAAGCAGTACGTTTCATAAAGAAAACCTTAATTAAGTTAGTGAGAGGGCTTGTTTCCAATTGGAAACAGAGTATCTAAAATCAACTTGATTTGACAAGTGTTAAGCAATCTTTTTTGAGTAATCATTAGAATAAAAACCAACAAAAATGGGGAGAGCAACTAAATGATCGGTCAAAAAAATTATTCATATCACTTAAAAATCACTACGATTTACTGTTTCCAATTGGAAACTTTTTGATTATGATAAGGAAAATGACGTAAATCGATCAATGACTGACGCTCTTAGAAAGATGATCTTTTTTCATCATCCTAGACTGCCATAGTGTTATTATACGCAAAATTCATTGTCTTCTAGGCATACATGTTTATTAAAGAGGAATTTACCCATGACCAACACCGACGCTTTTTTCAGCCAAACGTTAGCTGAACGAGACCCAGAGATTTTTGCAACGATTGTCGCAGAAGAAGAACGCCAAGAAATTGGCATTGAATTGATCGCTTCGGAAAACATCACTTCAAAAGCAGTCTTAGAAGCTCAAGGCTCAGTGCTTACCAACAAATACGCTGAAGGTTACCCGAATCGTCGCTACTATGGTGGCTGTGAAGCGGTAGACGTAACTGAACAACTGGCGATTGACCGAGCAAAACAACTTTTTAACTGTGAGTTTGCTAACGTGCAGCCTCACTCTGGCGCCCAAGCAAATGGCGCAGTAATGCTTGCTCTACTTCAACCTGGCGACACTATTCTTGGCATGTCTTTGGACTCAGGTGGTCATTTGACTCACGGTGCGCCACCAGCGCAATCAGGTAAATGGTTTAATGCGGTTCAATACCAAGTTCACCCTGACACTTTATTGATTGATTACGATGCCATCGAAGCGCAAGCGCTGGAATGCAAACCGAAAATGATCATTGCAGGTGGCTCCGCCATCCCTCGAGTTATCGATTTCAAGCGTTTCCGTGAAATTGCTGACAAAGTTGGTGCTTATTTGTTTGTTGATATGGCTCACATTGCAGGCCTTGTGGCGACAGGTGCTCATCCATCTCCACTTCCGCACGCACATGTTGTAACAACCACAACACACAAAACACTGCGCGGCCCGCGTGGCGGCATGATTCTTTCCAACGACCTTGATCTTGGTAAGAAAATAAACTCTGCAGTTTTCCCAGGCTATCAAGGTGGCCCACTGATGCATGTCATCGCGGGTAAAGCCGTTGCCTTTGGCGAAGCCCTAAAACCTGAATTCAAAGTGTACATCGATCAAGTGATTGCGAACGCCAAAGTATTGGCAGAAGTCATGATTGAACGCGGTTGCGATATCGTGACCGGTGGAACAGACAACCACTTAATGCTTGTTGACTTGCGCCCTAAAGGCATCAAAGGCAACATGGCGGATAAAGCACTAGAACGCGCCGGCATCACCTGCAATAAAAACGGCATCCCGTTTGATACTGAAAAACCAAT
>CAXBGJ010000203.1:0-6263 GCA_963975045.1 uncultured Marinomonas sp.
TAAGTATTAATGAGCACATCCAACATGGCTGCTGCTGCAATAGAAAGGTTGGATCGTGGCTGACAAATGACCCCAACGCGGCAATGGATTTCAGGTTGAATTACCGGACGAATGAGCGCCCCTTGTTCTAAGGCTTGTTGGCGACAGATAGACGGCACAACCGCCACCCCCATGCCTTCGCTGACCATGCGTCCGACGGTCGCCAGTTGATGTGCATCAAATGCCACCGCCAGTTCGATGCCTGCGTCCTGTAATGAGCTTTCTATTAGAGCGCGAACACTGGAAGGGCGCTGTAACGTAATAAAGTCATATTTTAAAAGCGCTTGCCAAGGAATTGTCTCTTGTTCTTCCAAAGGGTGATCTTTGGGTAAAATAGCGATGAATCTGTCGTCGTAAAGTGGGTAAAAAGACAAATCCAAAAGGTTAGCGGGCTCAAAGGAAATGCCCAATTCCACCTGATTGTTACGCACCATTTCAACCACGATATCTGATAACACATCGTCAATCGCCACCTGAATATTTGGGTAAGACGCATGATAATTGCGAATGGCCTTTGGTAATAATGAAGCGGCAAAAGAAGGCATGGACGCGATGGCGATTTTGCCCAATTGCAACGCGAAACGTTGTTTCATTTCGTCTTCGGCATTTTCCCATTGCGCCAATAATCGCCTTGCGATAGGAACGAGCGCTTCTCCTTCTGGCGTCAATGCAATGTGGCGCGTGGTTCTAGTGAAAAGTTTTCCCCCTAAATTTTCCTCAAGGCTTTTTATCGATAAGCTCAAAGCGGGTTGGGATAAATGCAACTGAGTCGCCGCGCTGGCAAAGCTCATAGATTGGGCGACGGCTAAAAAGGCTTTCATTTGTTTAATGTTCATTTAGTGTTCTTCACAAAAGTTATTCATTTAAAAAACTTATTAATAAATAGTAAAAACAAATTTAATTAATTTATAGCCATGAGTCAAACTGGACGACAATCAAAAATAATAACGAGGAATTGATAATGGCAGGTTTTGACAAAGTGGTCGCGTCTTATGAAGACGCCATGACTGGACTAGAAGACGGCATGACGGTTCTTGCTGGCGGATTTGGTTTGTGCGGTATTCCTGAAAATCTAATTGCTGAGATAAAACGCAAAGGCACGAAGGGTTTGACCGTTGTGTCTAATAACTGCGGTGTCGATGGATTTGGTCTGGGTATTTTACTTGAAGATAGACAAATTCAAAAAATGGTGTCGTCTTATGTTGGTGAAAATGCCCTATTCGAAAAACAGTTATTAAATGGTGAGCTTGAAGTAGAACTGACACCTCAAGGCACCTTGGCTGAAAAAATGCGCGCTGGTGGCGCCGGTATTCCTGCATTTTATACCGCAACGGGTGTTGGTACTCCGGTAGCTGAAGGCAAAGAAACAAAGGTGTTTGATGGTCGCGAATACTTAATGGAAAAAGCCATTGTTGGTGATTTCGCGATTGTAAAAGGCTGGAAAGCCGACCGCTATGGCAATGTGGTTTATCGCCATACGGCACAAAATTTTAATCCTCTTGCGGCGACCGCTGGCAAGATCACCGTGGTAGAAGTGGAAGAAATTGTTGAGGTCGGTGAATTAGACCCAGCGCACATCCACACACCAGGCATTTATGTGGATCGAGTTGTGCTTGGCACCTTTGAGAAACGCATAGAAAAAAGAACCGTTAAACCAGCAGAATAAAAATAGAGGTTTTATATGTCACTGACAAGAGAGCAAATGGCACAACGTGTTGCCCAAGAATTACAAGACGGTTTTTACGTCAACCTAGGCATCGGTATTCCTACTTTAGTTGCCAATTTCGTTCCGCATAATATGGAAGTCATGTTGCAGTCTGAAAACGGCCTGCTTGGCATGGGTGAATTCCCAACGGAAGAGACGATAGACGCCGACATGATTAACGCGGGCAAACAAACCGTCACTACGGTAAAAGGAGCCTCCATTTTTTCATCGGCTGAATCCTTCGCCATGATTCGTGGTGGTCATGTAGATTTGACCGTATTGGGTGCGTTTGAAGTCGACGTGAATGGCAACATAGCTTCGTGGATGATTCCAAATAAATTGATCAAAGGCATGGGCGGCGCAATGGATTTAGTGGCGGGCGCGGACAATATTATTGTTACCATGACACATGCGTCTAAAACAGGTGAATCTAAATTGTTATCCGAGTGCAGTCTGCCGCTTACCGGTAAAGGCTGCATTAAGAAGGTCTTAACAGATCTGGCTTGGCTAGAAATAGAAGACGGTGCTTTTGTTCTAAAAGAGAGGGCGCCAGGTGTGACGGTTGAGGAAATTATTGAGAAAACCCAAGGTAAGCTCATTGTTCCAGATCATGTGCCTGAAATGGTCTTTGCCTAATAAAACATAGAACAATAAATAGAATTTAATATTGAGGAGCTGATCAAATGAAAGCTGTCATCGTTGCTGCGGCAAGAACGCCCATAGGTGCTTTTAATGGTACTTTATCTTCTTTAAGTGCAGTGCAACTTGGTACTCAATTGTTGTCTGGTATGTTGGCCAAACAACCACTTTTCAAAGATAACATAGACGAAGTCATTTTAGGTCAAGTGCTGGCAGCAGGCTGTGGTCAGAATCCGGCTCGTCAAACTGCCATTCATGCTGGTTTGTCAAATCAAGTCTCCGCCATGACGATTAATAAAGTCTGTGGTTCTGGTTTAAAGGCCGTGCAGTTGGCAGCTCAAGCCATATTGAACGGTGATGCCAACATGGTTGTTGCGGGTGGACAAGAAAGCATGAGCCAAGCGGCACATGTGTTACCGAACAGTCGATCTGGTAAGAAAATGGGTAACTGGGAATTATTGGATTCTATGGTGACCGACGGTTTGTGGGATGCGTTTAACGACTATCACATGGGCCAAACGGCGGAAAACATCGCTTCTCGTTGGGATATAAGCCGACAAGAGCAAGATACCTTTTCGGCCAACTCTCAACAAAAAGCCACGCAAGCACAAGCGGCGGGTCGTTTTGTTGAAGAAATTTTTCCTATTGCCGTGCCACAACGTAAAGGCGAACCTGTGATGGTTGATGCTGACGAACAGATTCGTCCAGCGACCAGTATTGAGTCTTTAGGAAAATTGCGTCCTGCTTTTGCGAAAGAAGGCACAGTTACCGCAGGTAATGCCTCGACGTTAAACGATGGCGCAGCCATGGTGATTGTGACGTCGGATGTGGAAGCAAAGCGTTTGGGTTTGCCTATTGTAGCGGTTATTGAAGCAGCAAGTTCGGCGGGTGTGAACCCTGAAGTTATGGGGACAGGCCCCATTGCTGCCACGCAAAAAGTGCTGAGTAAAGTGAATTGGCACGTTGCGGACTTGGATTTAATTGAAGCCAATGAAGCCTTTGCAGTGCAAGCTTTGTGTGTGAATAAAGAGCTCGGACTAGACAGCGCAAAAGTGAATGTGAATGGCGGAGCGGTAGCGCTTGGTCACCCGATTGGCGCATCTGGTTGTCGTATTTTGGTTTCACTGCTTCATGAAATGCAGCGACAAGATGTTAAAAAGGGACTGGCTACTTTATGTATTGGTGGCGGAATGGGTGTTGCCATGCTGGTATCTCGTTAACCTTATTGTAATGAATCAATGTGATAGAAAAAGGGGATCTCTAGAGATGCCCTTTTAGCTTTTTCATACAATGGAAAAGTAGTAATAAAAAACCGGTGATAAAAAAGTGTTAATAAAAAACATAAATATAATAATAGGATAAATTGATGAATACTCTCGAGCACAAAAAAACGGGTTTACAAACAATAAGCCAATTTTTCGTAACGCTTTTACAGCGTTATCTTCCAGACCCTTTCATATTTGCCATTGTCTTAACCTTCGTGGTGTTTTTGTTTGTCATGCCCAGTACGGGGCAAGGGCCAATGCAGGTCGTGAATGCGTGGGCAGGTGGTTTTTGGAACTTGCTAAGTTTCTCTATGCAGATGGCGATGGTGGTGGTAACGGGCCATGCGATGGCCAGTGCGCCAGCCTTTAAACGTAAACTGTCTATGTTGGCTGGTGTTGCCAAAACACCAGGCCAAGCCATTATCCTCGTTACTGTCATCAGTGCGATGGCGTGTTGGGTGAACTGGGGCTTTGGGTTGGTTGTTGGCGCGATTTTCGCTCGTGAAATTGCCGCTCGTGTTAAAGGCGTGGATTACCGTTTGCTGATCGCTTCTGCTTACAGCGGCTTCTTGTTTTGGCATGGTGGATTATCGGGTTCAATACCGCTTTCTATTGCCGGTGGTAAAAATATTGAGGCCGTCACGAATGGTGCGGTAACCGCAGCAATTCCTACCTCTGAAACAGTTTTCTCAGCCATGAACTTAACGATTTTAGCCGTTATGTTGGTCACGATTCCTCTGTTGAATCGCTTGATGCACCCATCACCGCAAGACACCATCACGATTGATGCTGAATTGTTAAAAGAAACGGTGGTTGAGGTACCTGATAAAGCCAATATGACACCAGCAGAGCGTCTTGAAAATAGTCGTCTTTTGTCTTTGCTTCTTGGTGTGATGGGTTTCTCGTACATTATTTATTACTTTGTGACGAATGGTTTCGCGCTAAACTTGAATATCGTTAACTTTACCTTTTTGTTTTCTGCGGTCTTGCTGCATGGCACGCCAAAAAGCTTATTAAACTCGATTTCTCAAGGTGCCCGTAACTGTTCTGGCATTCTTCTGCAATTTCCGTTCTATGCAGGAATCATGGGGATGATGACGGCCACAGGGGATTCAGGTGCTTCTCTAGCGGGTGTGATCTCTCAGGGGTTTGTGTCTATTTCTAATGAAACAACCTTCCCATTATTTACGTTCTTGAGTGCTGGGATTGTAAACTTCTTCGTACCTTCTGGTGGTGGTCAGTGGGCGGTTCAAGCGCCAATCATGATGCCAGCCGGTGCTGCACTGGGTGTGGATGCCGCGAAAACGGCCATGGCCATTGCATGGGGTGACGCATGGACAAACATGATCCAACCTTTCTGGGCATTGCCAGCGTTAGCGATTGCTGGGTTGGGTGCGAAAGATGTAATGGGTTATTGCCTGATGGCTTTGATCGGCTCTGGTGTGATTATTTCTTTGGGATTTTTGATTTTCTAAACAAGTAATAAAAAACCAAAAAACCACTGTCTCAATTTTTTGGATAGTGGTTTTTTTTGTCTATTGTCTTTTTTAAGGCACTAACGTCTTACTATCCCTGTTTAAATTCTTATAGATTACGCATTTCAATTGGTATGCCATTCTTTTTGCACAAACTACTATATTCTTGAAATTTATAGTAAAACCATCCTTTTATTTCCATATTGTTATATCTCTTATTTGGGTAAATTTGCGTAAATTCACTTTATAATGAGTGACAAATTATTCATTCAAATTAACGACAAATGAACATAGGTAAAAAATGGCGAGGGTACAAAAGGTAAGCGATAACCGAAAAAAAGGCATGGTTGTAAAAAGAAGTGTACTCGCGATACAGCGCTATTTTTTATGCTTTTCATTATTGTTTGGAATGCCTGTCTACGCAGACATTAATTGGATGTCCGCAACGCTAGATAACGACTTTTTTGTGAACGAAGATAATGGCTACACCAATGGTGTTTATGTTTCATTTTACGATATTCACGAAAACGTAACGGCCGTGAAACAGCCCGATTTTTGGGTGGCTCCGCTTATGTGGAGCATGCCTAAGCAGGGTATCGATAATGTGGTGAATGTTTACAGCGCAGGCCAAGCATTGACAACGTCTTACGACATTGCAGAAGTAAATCCTGAAGAAGGCTCGCTGCCTTACTCTGGCTTGTTAAGCTTTACCAACACGTATATTACGGCAAACGCTGACCATGCAGATCGAGTGTCGACAACCTTGGGCGTGGTTGGGCCGCTTGCTATGGGCGAGCAAACACAAAAAACAATCCATAAAATCATTGGTGCTCAGAAACCGATGGGGTGGGATACTCAATTAGAAAATGAGCTTGTGTTTGAGCTTTCGCGAGGTCGTAGCTGGCGTACTTGGGTTTCTGATAGCGGTAAAATGGATTTTTTATCCGGTGTGGATGCGAGCGTTGGAACGCTCAGAAGCGGTGTGAGTACGGGTGTAATGTTGCGTTATGGCCATAATCTGGATGACTCTTATCCAACTGTTTTATTGTCAGCATCGAGATCGTCCAATCCTCTTGCCGTGAACAGGGGCTGGTTTGTTTATACTGGCGTTAAATATAATTACATCTTCAATCAAATATT
>CAXBGJ010000204.1:0-6247 GCA_963975045.1 uncultured Marinomonas sp.
AAAGGGTTGATCAAGGTGATCGCCATCAAGTAAAGCGTTTAGTGGTTAAACCGGGAGCAAAGCTTAGTTTGCAAATGCATTATCATCGCTCTGAACATTGGGTTGTGGTGTCTGGAACGGCTAAAGTACAAAATGGCGATAAGAATATGCTACTTGTAGAAAATGAATCCACTTATATTCCTGCGGGGGTGGTTCATGCACTAGAAAATTCAGGTAATGTTCCGTTGGAAATTATTGAAGTTCAGTCCGGCAGTTATTTTGGTGAAGATGACATTGTGCGCTTTAGTGATCACTATGGGCGGTAAGTTAATAAGAGATAGGTATAATCGTTTTTGTAAAAAAATGGCCATCAATTATGACGGCCATTTTTGTTTAGAGTATCGTTTTACTTTTCGGCATCAGCAGGCGCATCTGCTTGTTGAATTTCGTGCAACTCAACAACAAATTTCAACGCAGCATAGGCTGGAATAGGTCCTGTTCCCCCTGGACCATATCCTAGGTCGGATGGGATATAGAGCTCGTATTTAGAGCCAACTGGCATAAGTTGCAAACCTTCAGTCCAACCAGGGATAACGCCGTTAAGTGGGAAAGTGATTGCTTCGCCACGCTCGTATGAACTGTCGAATACGGTTCCGTCACTTAGGCTGCCTTCGTAATCCACTTTGACCGTGTCTGTTGCGCTTGGCTTTTCGCCTTTGCCCACTGTGATGACTTTATAAAGCAAACCGGATTCAGTTTTCTTCACACCATCTTCGGCTTCTTTCTCTTTTAGCCAAGCCGCAGAAGCCGCTTGCGCTTCTTCAGTTGCTTTGTCTTCTTCAAGCTGAGCTTTTGCCATTTGTTCTTGCTGGTAAGCTTGAATGGTTTGAGACACTTCATCCATGGTCATTTTGCCTTCTTTTCCAGCAAATGAGTCTTGGAAACCGGCCATGAACGTTTTCATGTCTAGGTCAGCGAAGTCTTGTGACATACGCGTTCCAAACATGGTGCCAATGCTGTAGCCAAGACGCTGTTCTTTAGAGTCCAGTTTTATTGCGCTGTCATCTGCGTACGCAAAAGAAACGGAAGACATAACCAGCGCCGCAATCAGAGTTTTTTTCATAACTATTTTTTTCATAAGGAAAGGTGTTCCATTATTTGTGGGTTTATCACTGAGTGATCTAAAGCGTTAAGACGGAGTTCGATTCGCATCGTATTTTGATCAGCATTTCATGGGGCGAAAACAAAGCAGGAACAATGATATACGCCTTGTGCTTTGCAAAAATCAGATCCGTTGTACCTTTGTAACATAAGTGTTCTAACATAAGGTAGGCTGTTTATGCCAATTTTTATGTTTCACTTAACCAAAGCGACCCCTTCACCTGCACACTTTGTTTGAGTTCCAAAAGATCTTTTTGATTTTCAAAAACGGCTCCACAAAGCACAAGACGTATAACGAGATTAATCTGCGCTACTCTTACGAAACAACCGCTTTTACAAAACCATGACAGTGTTTGCTGAAGCGGCTTTGTTTAGTTGGTCGTTCTTACAATTAACTGACGATGTGTAGGTGAATTGACGTTACTTAATTCCCATAAACAAAGGAATGAGGATAGGCACGAGGATGCTCATAATAAAGCCGCTGGCGATGCAGACGGGAATTATTTGCGCTCCATGGAATTTGCCCAGCATCGGTAAAGTAAAATCCATCGCTGTCGCACCAGAATAACCTATCGACATGTGGCTGTTTAGTCTTGCGAGGAAAGGGATCAACATAAGCGCGAGTATCTCTCTTGCCAGATCAAGTAAAAAAGCCGTGGTGCCTAGCACTGGGTCGCCTAAACCGGTGATAAGAATGCCGGATAGACTGTACCAACCGAATCCAGAAACAACCGCAAGACCGTGATTCCAGCTGAGCCCTAATAGTAAACTGCCAATCCATCCGGCCAATAGTGTTGTTGAAATGGTCACAAGAGCAATAATGACGCCTTGTGCGTTCAAAAAGAGCTTACGTAGACGATGGTTGCCTTGGCGCAGTTGGCAGCCAATCAAAAAGAGTAAAACGTAAAGCAAGCCTGTGACTATATCATCCACACCAGTGAGCCAGTCTTTGGCAAAAATACCGACGATTACTCCACCAATCACCCAGGCGATGGTTTTTGCTGCATCCATTAGTGCGTGTTGTTTACTACTAGTGGGTGCTTGGGCTAATTGATCTGAATGGGTGCCGCCAAATCGTAAGCCACTAAAATACAATCCGGCTAAACTAAATACGCTGACCAGAATAAAAAGCACGACGGCTTGATAGCCTGCAATCAAGAGTTTTTCGGCAAGATTATCTAAAGCACCAAGGCTGAAGCCTATTAACCCTAGGATGACATAAACCAGTTGTTCGAGCCCTTTTGCTACACGAGACGGAGTGAACACCTTGATATTGACCCAGTAGCCAAACAATAAGGCGATTAATAACGGGCCGAGCGTCGAGAGAATAGTCATATATGAATGGTCGTCCTAGACAGTGAATCGATTGTAGTGCGACATTTTCTCGGTATTGACGTGTAAATACAAGTCGTGTGTTTTGTTCGAGGTAAATGCCGGATTACGCCTCGTTCCTCGTCTTATCCGGCCTACGGGGTGAGGGCAATGTGAGCTAATCGGTGTTTTGTTTTAGGTAAACGCCGTATTACGCCTCGTTCCTCGTCTCATTCGGCCTACAGGGTAGGGGCAATGTGAGATAATCGGTGTTTTGTTCGAGGTAAATGCCGGATTACGCCTCGTTCCTCGTCTCATTCGGTCTACGGGGTGGGGTAATGTGAGCTAATCGGTGTTTTGTTCGAGGTAAATGCCGGACTACGCCTCGTTCCTCGTCTCTTTCGGCCTACAGGGAGAGTGTAATGTTTGATGATCGGTGTTAAATTGCTCGGCTGTTTTTGGATGTTTTCTATGGATAGTCGGCGGTGATGTGTGGTTAAGCGTTTTACTGTGTTAAAAGAAATTCTTCATTTATTATTTCCTATGGTACTGACCATGACGCTGGAGTTATCCATTAGCGTAGTAGATACCATTATGCTGGGTCATTACAGTGCTTTGCATTTGGCTGCCGTGGGGTTGGCGTCTAGTTTATGGCTACCGGTTGGCTGTTTTCTTATTGGTGTGACGTTTGGCATTACGCCTTTGGTCACACGTCATCTACATGGTCGACAACCAAAACTGGTGAATTTATACATGTCACAAGCCATTGGTTTGTCCGTGGTGCTTGGACTGTTTGCGAGTTTGATCGTAGTGTTTGTGTTGCCTCACTTCGCACGTTTCATGGCAACAGAAGAAGAAACCCGTCTTGTGTCCGTCAGCTATTTATATATTTTCGCACCTGCGTTACCTATGTTGGCGTTAATGACCGCGTATAAAAACCTATTTGAAGCCGCTGGACGCCCTGGGTTCCCATTATTTGTGGCGAGCACTGGATTAGCATTAAATGTTCTATTCAACTATGTGCTTATATTTGGTAAGTTTGGTTTTCCAGAAATGGGTGCGGAAGGCGCGGCGCTGGCCTCGTCTTTGTCCTTGTATTTGGCCGTATCGATGTTTTTTGTTTATGATCGTTACATTAATAAAGCCCCGCTATTTACCCGTTTAGTCTGGCGTTATACCCGTAAATTTTCGATTTTACTGGGTGTTGGTGCGCCAGCGGGCTTTGCCTTTGCTTTTGAAGTGGGCTTGTTCTCATCAATGACGTGGCTGATCTCTTCTTTTGGGGACTTGGCGCTTGGCGGCGGTCAGATTGTGATGTCTTATACTTCTTTCTTGTTTACCCCAATGATGGCGATGAGCGCTGTGACCGCGATTGTGGTGGCGAAAGCCATGTCAAAAGAGGGTGTTGAAGGTGTGAGAAAGCGAATTCGAGTGATTATCTTAATAGGACTTTCTTACGTGAGTATGTGTTTTATTATTACCCAGCTGTTTCATAATCAGATTCCGTATATTTACAGCAGCAATGAGCAGGTAGTTGCTTTGGCGGCGAGTATCTTACTTATCTCATCCTGTTACCAATTGCCTGATATGCTGCAGACTGTCTTTACAGGGGCGTTGCGAGGCTTCCGCGACACTCGATCTTCTATGATCGCATTTGGCGTTTCTTTGTTTGGATTGAGTATTCCGTTTGGCTTTTGGTTATCTCATTACAGCCCATGGTCTGAAACCTTGTCATTGCGTGGTTTCTACATCGGTTTGGGTGCCGGATTGAGTTTATTGGCGGTGATTCTTGTTGTACGCTTCCAAGTGGTTTTACGCCGATACGAAGGCAAACGAATAGCCTCACCACGAGAAGTGGCCTAAATTGTCTGGATAGTTCTGGATAGTTCTAGATAGTTCTAGATAGTTTTTAGATAGTCGAGCCTTAGCTCGTCGAAAAATTAAGTTGAAAAAATGGATGGATTTATGAAGACGATTTTAGTGACTGGCGGTACTGGCTTTATTGGCAGCCATACTTGTGTGGAGTTGTTAACGCAAGGTTATGACGTGGTTGTTGTTGATAATTTATGTAATTCCAATGCCGAAGTGCTAAACCGAATTCATACTATTACAGGCAAAAACGTGACTTTTTATCAAGTGGATTTACTTGATAAAACAACGCTGGACTCTATCTTTACTGATCATGATATTGATGCGGTCATTCATTTTGCTGGTTTAAAAGCTGTTGGTGAATCCACTAAGATTCCTTTGTCGTATTATCACAATAATTTAACCGGTACCTTGAACTTGCTGGATGTAATGACGAGTCATGGTGTGTTTGATTTTGTTTTTAGTTCGTCTGCGACTGTTTATGGCGAGAATAACTCGACACCTTATCAAGAGGATCTACCATTAAGTTCTACTAGCCCTTATGGTCGAACTAAGGTGATGATTGAGCAATTCTTACAGGATGCTTTTGTTGCTGATCCACGCTGGAATGTGTCCTTGTTGCGTTACTTTAATCCTGTCGGTGCTCACCCAAGCGGTTTGATTGGTGAGGATCCCAATGGTATTCCTAATAATTTGATGCCGTTTATTGCTCAAGTGGCCGTTGGTAAACGTGAAAAGTTGAGTGTTTTTGGTGGTGATTATCCAACGTCTGATGGCACAGGTGTAAGAGATTACATTCATGTGGTGGACTTGGCATTAGGTCATATTAAGGCGCTTGAGAAACTTGCTAGCCAAACAGTGAAAAGCATTGATGCTTACAACTTAGGTGCAGGAAAAGGTTTTAGTGTATTGAATGTGATTCACGCATTTGAGAAAGCTTGCAACAAGGTGATTCCTTACGAAATTATGCCAAGACGTGCTGGTGATATCGCTGAGTTTTACGCTGATCCAAATAAGGCTGCTAACGAATTGGGTTGGAAAGTTGAGTTGTCACTAGAAACCATGTGTCGTGATGCATGGCATTGGCAGAGTAATAATCCACAAGGTTACAGTAAGTAACTTATTCTTTCCCTTTTTCAAGGGAAACCCCCTCCCAGCCTCCCCCTTAGCAGGGGTTCGTAGGGCAGATGAACGAGGTACGAGTGTGATCTGCCGTTGGGGTTATGTTGTAATTTTGAGTTGGTAATGCGGTAATATAAAATTCAAATCAATTAATTAGGTGGACAAGGATGCCCAACTATATAAGAAGTAAAAAACGTGGCGGTACGTTTTTCTTTACTGTGAATCTGCAAAACCGTCAATCTTCTGTTCTTATTGATTATATTGATCTGCTCCGAGAAAGTGTTGCTTATGTTTTAAAACGTAGGCCTTTCCATATTGTTGCGTGGGTAGTTTTACCAGATCATACCCATGCCGTTTGGACGTTGCCAGAAGGTGATAATGATTATTCGCGACGTTGGCAGCTGATTAAACAGTTATTTACTCAAAAACTTTGGAGCCTGACAGGTGTGCAACACACTGTTTGGCAGAAGCGTTTTTGGGAACATGAGATCAAATCGGAAGATGACCTGAATAAACACATCAATTATTGTTATTTAAATCCGGTGAAGCATGGTTACGTATCATCAACAGTAAATTGGCCTTATTCCAGTTTTCATAGAGATGTTAAGTTGGGATTGTTTGATAAACATTGGAATGGAAATTTACATAAATTCCCGTAGGGCAGATGAACGAGGTACGAGTGTGATCTGCCGTTGTGACATCGTGGGAATGTCGGATCACGGTCGTTCCTCCCTCATGCCGACCTACAGTTTTGCGGAAATGGTTTGCTTGGTGGTGTCGGAATGTCGAATTGTCGGATCACGGT
>CAXBGJ010000205.1:0-6211 GCA_963975045.1 uncultured Marinomonas sp.
GTCTTATAGTCAAAACCTTTGTTTGCAAGGCTCTCCGGCTCTTATTGTTAGTTGGTATTCATTCCACGCATAGGCTATATCGTTATTTCGATTGGTCATTTAGATAGGCTTGAGTAATCTTCAAAGACGCTGTTTTTGGTGGTTCTTCCACCAACTATGGCTAAAGGGGGCTCATGGATGAGGCAGAACAACCCCATTCGAACTAGGAGTTTGGATGGGGTTTGTTTCTCATACTAATTAAAGATGGCTCTTTTCCTACCCAAAAAAATCACAAAAGTAACGAACACCTTGATTCGACTTCCCACGTGTTTAACACGAAATATAATTACGTTAATGGAGAGTTACAATGAAAAAAGGGCTAGCAAAACTTACGCTTGCACTCATGGCGGCTGGAGCAATCGGCACTTCTGCTCACGCTGCATCCACACTGGTTTATTGTTCCGAAGGTAGCCCAGAGGGCTTTAACCCTGCGTTTTACACGTCTGGTACGACTTTCGATGCAACATCCAAAAACATGTTCAACCGTTTGGTTGAGTTCAAACTGGGCACAACAGAAACAGAGGCAGGCTTAGCAACAAGCTATGACGTCTCTAGTGACGGTCTTGAATACACTTTCCATTTACGTAAGGGCGTGAAGTTCCATTCTACGAAAGACTTCAAACCGACACGTGATTTTAACGCTGACGATGTCATTTTCACGTTTGATCGTCAGGGTAACAAAAACAACCCTTACCACACTGTCTCTGGTGGCTCTTACGAGTACTTCACCGGTATGGGCATGGATACTTTGATCAAAGAGATGGTGAGAGTCGACGACTACACGGTCAAATTTGTATTGAACCAACCAGAAGCGCCTTTTGTTGCCAACTTGGCGATGGACTTTGCGTCGATCTTTTCCAAAGAACAAGCCGATGCTTTGATGAAAGCGGGGACGCCTGAAAAATTGGATCTTGATCCAGTTGGCACCGGTCCTTTCCAAAAAGTTCAGTATCAAAAAGATTCTTTGATCCGCTACACAGCGTTTAAAGACTACTGGAAAGGCAAAGCGAAAATCGATCGTCTTGTGTTCTCTATCACACCAGACGCGTCTGTTCGTTATGCGAAATTGAAAGCAGGCGAATGTGATGTGATGCCTTACCCGAATCCAGCTGACCTTAAACAGATGGAATCTGATCCAAACATCAACCTAATGAGCCAAGAAGGTTTGAACGTCGGTTATTTGGCGTTTAACACTCAGAAAAAACCTTTTACTGATATTCGTGTTCGCCAAGCTCTAAACTATGCAACGGATAAGAGCGCGATCATTGATGCGGTTTTCCAAGGCGCGGGTAAAGCGGCTAAGAACCCAATTCCACCAACAATGTGGTCTTACAATAAAAAAGTAGTGGATTACCCATACGATCCAGTAAAAGCGAAAAAACTATTGGCTGAAGCAGGCTACCCAGATGGTTTCTCAACCAATATTTGGGCAATGCCAGTTCAACGTCCATACAACCCAAATGCCCGTCGCATGGCAGAAATCATGCAAGAAGATTGGTCTAAAGTGGGAGTGAAAGCCGAAATTATTTCTTACGAATGGGGTGAGTATCTAAACCGTTCTAAGAAAGGTGAGCACGATACTGTATTGCTAGGTTGGACTGGTGATAATGGTGACCCAGATAACTTCCTATATGTATTGCTAGGTTGTGACGGCGTTGGCGGATCTAACCGTGCACAGTGGTGTAACGAAGAATTCAACAACCTGTTACTGAAAGCAAAACAAACACCAAACAAAGCTGAGCGTACAGCGCTGTACGAAGAATCTCAGGTTGTCTTCAAACGAGAAGCACCTTGGGTAACGATTGCTCACTCTGTTGTGTACGAGCCAATTCGTAAAGAAGTAAAAGGCTACAAAATCGATCCACTTGGTGGTCACTACTTCTACAACGTAAGCAAATAGTAGACGTTTAGAAATAAGTCCTTCGGACTACAAAACACCTACTCGCTGGGACGCGAGTAGGTGTTTTGTTGACCGAGCACCTTGCTCGATCACATAACATCGCAAGAGAGCCCGTCCTTTATGTTCCAATTTATTTTTCGTCGCTTAAGCCTCGTTATTCCGACTTTCATCGGAATTACCTTGCTGACTTTTACCCTTATTCGCTTAATTCCTGGGGATCCCATCGAAGTGATGGCCGGAGAGCGTGGTGTGAGCGCAGAGCGCCATGCCGAGCTTAGTGCCCAATTGGGCTTTGATCAGCCGTTGTACGTCCAGTATTTTCACTACGTAACCGGCGTTTTACAAGGTGACTTAGGCAACTCTCTCATCACCCGAGAACCCGTGATGAAAGAGTTCCTCACTCTATTCCCTGCTACCATTGAGTTGGCAACTTGTGCCGCTATCTTTGCTATTTTTATTGGTTTACCCGCCGGTATTTTTGCGGCGGTTAAACGCGGAACCATTATTGATCACTCAGTGATGACCTTCTCTCTCACCGGTTATTCGATGCCCATATTCTGGTGGGCACTGTTGTTGATGCTGGTGTTCTCCGTCAATCTGGGTTGGACGCCCGTCTCGGGACGGATCGACGTTACCTACTGGATTGAGGATGTCACCGGCTTTATGCTGATTGACTCATTATTATCTGATGAAGCTGGCGCGTTTACGTCGGCCGTTTCACATCTCATTTTGCCCAGTATCGTCCTCGGCACCATTCCTATGGCCGTTATTGCTCGTATGACACGTTCCTCTATGCTGGAAGTGTTAAGTGAAGATTATATTCGGACCGCTCGTGCGAAAGGCATTGCCCCTTGGCGAGTCATCGTCATTCATGCCCTACGCAACGCCTTGATTCCCGTCATTACCGTGATCGGTTTGCAGGTCGGTATTTTGCTGTCTGGGGCGATTTTGACCGAAACCGTGTTCGCTTGGCCGGGCATTGGTAAATGGTTAATCGAATCGATCGGACGTCGTGATTACCCCGTTGTACAAGGCGGTATTTTGATTGTCGCTTGTATCATCATTGTCGTGAATCTCTTAGTAGATATTACTTACGGCATTGTAAATCCACGTATTCGACACAGCCGATAAGGAGACGTTATGACAACTTCTATAAAAACGTCAACGGACAGCGGCGTCGTCACTGCGCCAGTCCCTATGACGCCATTTCAAGAGTTCTGGCATTATTTTCGTACTAACAAAGGCGCAGTCGCAGGTCTTATTGTTATTGCATTGATTTTCTTCATGGCCATTTTTGCCAACTTCGTGGCGCCACATTCACCATCCGATCAGTACCGCGATGCGCTTTTGTTGCCACCAGCGTGGTTAGAGGGCGGAAATTGGTCTTTTGTACTGGGAACCGATGACGTAGGCCGCGATATTTTATCACGCTTGATTTACGGCTCTCGTCTTTCCATTGCCGTTGGCATTGTGGCCGTTACCGCGTCTTTGGTAATAGGCATTTTACTTGGTCTTGTGGCTGGGTATTTCAAAGGCATGATAGACACCGCAATTATGCGCATCGTCGACATCATGTTGGCGATGCCAAGCTTGCTTTTGGCCATTGCCATTGTGGCGATTTTAGGGCCAAGCATCGTCAACGCTGCGCTCGCTATTTCCATTGTCTCGCTGCCGCATTATGTGCGTTTGACTCGTGCTGCCACTATGTCGGAAATGTCTCGTGATTACGTGACATCGTCTCGCGTGATCGGCGCCAGTCCACTACGTTTGATGTTTGTTTGTATTTTACCAAACTGTTTAGCGCCACTTATCGTGCAAGCCACTCTTGGCTTTTCCAGTGCGATTCTTGATATGGCAGCGTTGGGCTTTCTGGGTCTTGGCGCGCAGCCACCCACTCCAGAGTGGGGATCTATGTTGGCCAATGCGTTGCAGTTCGTACAGCGCGCGTGGTGGGTAGTTACTTTCCCCGGTTTGATGATTTTGATCACCGTACTGGCGTTTAACCTCATGGGCGATGGCTTACGTGATGCCCTTGATCCCAAGTTGAAACAGTAAGAGAGGTTTTTATGTCACTGTTACAGTTGGAAAATTTAAGCGTTACCTTCGGCAATTTTCGCGCCGTAGATAACATCAGTTACAAGGTCGAAGAAGGGGAAGTTCTCGGCATCGTTGGGGAATCAGGCTCAGGCAAAAGTGTGAGTTCTTTGTCTATCATGGGCTTAATCGATTTCCCTGGCAAAGTCAGCGCCGATCAACTGACCTTTGAGGGTCAAGATCTTCAAGCTATGCCAGAAAAGCAACGTCGTAAGCTCACCGGCTCTGACATTGCGATGATCTTCCAAGATCCGATGACCAGCCTTAACCCTTGTTTTACCGTGGGTTATCAGATCATTGAAGCATTAAAAACCCATCAAGGCGGCAGCAAGAAAGAGCTGAAAGCGCGCGCCATAGAACTATTAATTCAAGTGGGCATCCCAGCGCCAGAATCTCGTTTGGACAATTATCCACATCAGCTCTCAGGCGGTATGAGCCAACGAGTGATGATTGCCATGGCCATTGGCTGTAATCCACGTCTATTGATCGCTGACGAACCGACAACGGCGCTTGACGTAACCATTCAAGCGCAGATCATCGACTTGTTGATTGATTTACAACGTCAAAAGCAAATGGGCTTGGTGTTAATTACTCACGATTTGGCCTTAGTCGCCGAAGTCGCTCATCGCGTAATTGTTATGTACGCAGGTCAAATCGTTGAATCCGGCCCTGCGTCAGAAGTATTCAGCACACCCAAGCACCCATATACCCAAGCCTTACTTGCATCGCTACCAGAATCGGCAGCGGGTAAAGCACGACTTGAAGCCTTACCCGGTGTGGTACCGGGTCAATACGATCGTCCTTTGGGTTGTTTGTTAAGCCCTCGCTGCCCTTATGCGACAGACCATTGCCGCAAGGTTGAGCCTGCGAACCAAGGCGACCTTGATCGCCAAGTGAAGTGCCACACGCCATTGGACAGTGAAGGGAGACCATCCGCATGAACCAACCCGACAATTCATTCGACAATACATTAGATAAGCAATTAATTTTAAAAGCGGAAAACCTAAAGCAGCATTATCAGGTAAAACAAGGTTTCTTTAAACCAAACGCAGTAGTGAAAGCCGTCGATGGGATCAGTTTCGACCTTGAGAAAGGCAAAACGCTTGCGGTAGTAGGTGAATCTGGTTGTGGGAAATCCACGCTGGGACGCATGCTCACTATGATTGAGACTCCGACAGACGGCCGCTTGGCTCACCTTGGTGAAGACTTACTAACATTAAGTGCAGACGCTCAAGCTAAGCTGCGCCAGAAGATCCAAATCATCTTCCAAAACCCTTATGGTTCATTGAATCCGCGTAAAAAAATCGGTTCTATTTTAGAAGAACCTTTGGTGATCAATACCACGCTTTCTAAAGCTGAACGCAAAGAGAAAGCCCTCGCTATCATGGCGAAAGTGGGTCTAAAGACAGAACATTACGATCGCTATCCGCATATGTTCTCTGGTGGGCAGCGTCAGCGTATTGCCATCGCTCGCGGTCTTATGCTCGACCCAAACGTCATCGTCGCAGACGAACCTGTGTCAGCGCTCGACGTATCGGTTCAAGCGCAAGTATTGAACTTGATGATGGATCTGCAAGAAGAGTTTGGTTTGAGCTATGTGTTCATCTCCCACGATTTGTCCGTGGTGGAGCACATCGCTGACGATGTCATGGTGATGTATCTAGGAAAAGTGGTTGAACAAGGTTCGTGTAAACAACTGTTCGAGAACCCAAAACACCCTTATACCTTGGCCTTGCTTTCCAGTACGCCACAACTTTCACCCGATAAGCGTCGTGTTCGTATTAAGCTAGAAGGCGAATTGCCTTCGCCACTTAATCCGCCATCTGGCTGTGCTTTTCATGGACGTTGCAGCTATGCAAACGACCGCTGCAGTAGCGAAACACCTGTATTGAGACTAGACAGCACCGAAAGCCAAGAACAAGGCCACTTAATTGCTTGTCACGCCGTAGAGGAAAAACGCATAGAAATACTGATGGAAGGCGTCGCTTAACGATTAGCGGTACGAAAAGGATATCCACTCCCAGTGAGTTTTTTAACGCCCGCAAGGGCGTTTTTTTAAACTCAAAGAAAGTGACTCGTGAATAGGTTACGCGCGGTAGTGCTTCTGCAACCCCATCAAGAAGTTACGCAAAATTTGGTCTTTGCATTCGCAGTAATGACGGTTGTCTGGCTTGCGGA
>CAXBGJ010000206.1:0-6185 GCA_963975045.1 uncultured Marinomonas sp.
TCTAGATCGTTATAAGATTGGACTGAAATCGCCAATGCTTCTTCGACAGACCGAGTGCTTGGGTAATGTTGAATGACTTCTTGGCTGCGACGCAAAGCAGAAAGAGGTGCTTTTCTTTTTAAATAATAGTGAGCCACTTGCAATTCATGGCGTGACACCATTTCACGTAAATAATACATCCGTGCTTTTGCATCAGGAGCAAAGGTGCTGTTTGGGTAGCGAGAGGTAAAGTCTGCTAGTTCATTGAATGCCTTCGACAGTTCTTTTGAGTCCCTTTCGCTTGGGTCTAAGTTTAGGTAGCGAGACATCAGGCTCTCGGCGCCTTTGTAAGTCGAAAGTGCGCGCATGTAATAGGCGTAATCGACGGAATCATGTTCCGGATGATTTTTGATGAATCTATCTGCGGTCGCGTGGGCGGCGATGAAGTCACTGGCTTCAATTTGGGCATAAATTAAGTCCAGTTCCGCACGAGCACTGAACTCACCAAATGGGTAGCGAGAGTCTAAATCTTTTAAATGTTTTATAGCGGTGGAGGGAAGATTTTCTTCCAGTGCTTGCTGAGCTTTATCGTAATAAGTGCGTTCAGGCAGGTCTGGTTCTTGTACTTGTTTGCTTGAGCAAGCCACAATGAATAAAGAAAAACTAACTATTCCAGAGAATCGGAGCAACGAGTGATGAAATCCCATGTATAATCAAAACCTTGATATGGTAGTAGATTAGCCTAAATCGGCATTTTGTAGCGTTATATTGCGAAAGATGATGAAGTGCAAGGCGCTACACGTTTTTTCACTTTCAGACTCAATGATAAAATCAATGAACTGAAAACAACAGACTTAAGTACATTGTATGGCAGAGCGCATAGTAAAAGAAGCCCAAGTTCCTTTCGATTTGGGTGGTAATCGGTTTGATCAGATCGCGACGGAATTGTTTAACGACTATTCACGTTCACGTATCCAAAGCTGGATTAAAGAAGGTGCCTTGAAAGTAGATGGTCAAATCATTAAACCAAAAGAAAAGTTGTTTGGTGGTGAGATGGTTACACTTGATATTGTTATCGAGGCTCAAGAGGACCATGAAGCGCAGGAAATGGCGCTCGATATTGTTTACGAAGACAGCTCAATCATGATTGTTAACAAGCCCGCGGGTTTGGTTGTGCATCCGGCTGTTGGTAATCGTGATGGTACTTTAATGAACGCGATTCTTCACCATGCTCCTGAAACTGCGCATATACCGCGTGCAGGCATCGTACATCGTCTTGATAAAGAAACGACCGGCTTAATGGTTGTTGCTAAAACGTTAGTCGCACAGACAGATTTAGTTTCCCAGCTACAAGAGCGTAGTATGGGGCGTGAATACGAGGCTATATCCATCGGTGTAATGACGGGTGGAGGTGTGGTGAATGAGCCAATTGGCCGCCATCCTCACAATCGTCAGAAACAAGCAGTGGAGCCTTTACACGGAAAAGATGCTGTTACGCATTATAGATTAGTTGAGCGTTTTAAGAATCATACGCATATTCGTTTGAAACTCGAGACAGGACGTACTCATCAGATTCGTGTTCACATGGCGTTTATTCAGTATCCATTGATTGGGGATCCTCAATATGGTGGTCGTCTGAAAATGCCAAAAGCTTGTACGCCGGAATTGCAGGGTCAACTGCGTAATTTTCGTCGACAGGCATTGCATGCCAAAAGGTTGGAACTCTCACATCCCGTTACTGGAGAATGGATGGAGTGGGAGGTTGATTTGCCTGATGATATGAAGCAACTGTTGGAGGCGCTTAAAGCCGATACGTTGGAATCTGATAGCAGCGACTCAGAATATCTCTAAAAATAAGGCAGCTTCGGCTGCCTTTATTACTTACTACTGGTTTTGTTTGGAGAAACTGATGTCTTCTCATAAATCTTCTTTTATTCAGCCTAATTGGCCCGCTCCCTCTTCTGTTTGTGCTTATGTTTCTACTCGTATCGGCGGGGTTAGTTGTACACCCTTTGACGGACTGAACCTAGGTGCTCACGTGCAGGACAGTCCTGAAGCAGTAATTCAAAATCGTCATTTGTTTGCGTCTTTTATCGATATGCCTGATTCGGTTGTTTGGCTAAATCAAGTGCATGGCACAGACGTTGTGAAATTACCTTGCGATTTTTTACCTGACAGTGCTGACGCGTCTTTTTCTGATGCCTCGAATCAAGTTTGTGCCGTATTAACAGCAGATTGTCTCCCCGTGTTTTTTTGTAATCAGTCGGGCACGCAAGTAGCGGTTGCTCATGCTGGCTGGCGTGGCCTATGCGCTGGCGTTTTAGAATCAACACTGGCGCAATTTGAGAATAAAAGCAGTGTCATGGTGTGGTTGGGGCCTGCGATTGGTGCGACGGCCTTTGAGGTTGGCGGCGAAGTGAGACAGGCGTTTATGGCATTAAACCCTGAATCTGAAGAGGCTTTTAAAGCGACGCAAGCGTCGGATAAGTGGTTGGGTGATCTTTATTTGTTGGCGAAGCAGCGCTTGCATGCTGCTGGCGTTACCCAAATTTATGGTGGCGATCATTGCACTTTTTTAGACGAAGCGAATTTTTATTCATATAGGCGTGATGGTAAAACGGGGCGAATGGCCTCTGTTATTTGGATAGATAGCTAAATAATCCTCTGTTTTATTGATGGGTGTCAATAAAATGACACTGAAGATCTTGAAAAGTCATTTTTGAGAACTATTAAGTTCTTAATCGAAATATTCCATCTTATTTTTCAAAGGATGTCAGATCATGCGTATAGATCGTTTAACCAGTAAGTTGCAGTTGGCGCTTTCCGATGCACAGTCCGTTGCTTTAGGGCAGGATCATTCTTATATCGAGTCGCTTCATTTAATGATTGCCTTGCTGGATCAGCAAGGGGGAAGTACTCGCCCCATTTTACAGCAAGCGGGCATTCCCGTTGCTAAATTTCGTGAAAGCCTAAACGAGTTGCTGTCTCGTCTTCCCAAGGTTCAGGATCATGATGGGAATGTTCAGATGTCACCTGAGCTAGGTCGGCTAATGAATTTAGCGGACAAAGAAGCACAAAAGAGAAAAGATCAGTTTATCTCTTCTGAATTGGTATTGATGGCGATGTTCGATGGCAAAGATGATCTTGCCAAAAGCCTAAAAGCAAGTGGTGTCACGAAGGCGGATATTGCCGCTGTGATTGACAGCATTCGCGGTGGTGATTCTATTAATGATCCTGATGCAGAAGAAAACCGCCAAGCTTTAGATAAATATACGGTAGACCTTACTGCAAGGGCGGCAGAGGGTAAGCTTGACCCTGTGATCGGGCGAGATGATGAAATTCGCCGTACAATACAAGTTTTACAGCGTCGCCGTAAAAATAATCCCGTATTAATCGGTGAACCTGGTGTAGGCAAGACCGCGATTGTTGAAGGTTTAGCGCAGCGTATTATTAATGGTGAGGTACCAGAAGGTCTAAAAAACAAACGCGTATTATCGCTTGATATGGCGGCGTTAATTGCCGGCGCTAAGTACCGCGGAGAATTTGAAGAGCGCTTAAAAGCGTTGCTTAATGAATTGTCCAAGCAGGAAGGTCAGATCATTTTATTCATTGATGAAATCCATACCATGGTAGGGGCTGGTAAGTCGGAAGGCTCTATGGACGCCGGCAATATGCTCAAACCTGCTTTGGCACGGGGAGAGCTTCATTGTGTCGGTGCAACGACCTTGAATGAATATCGTCAATATATTGAGAAAGACGCCGCGCTGGAACGACGCTTCCAAAAAGTGCTAGTGGAGGAGCCGAGCGTATTGGATACCATCGCTATTTTGCGGGGCTTGAAAGAACGTTACGAAGTGCACCACGGCATTGATATTACAGACTCGGCTATCATTGCAGCGGCCAAGCTTTCTCAGCGCTATATCACAGACCGTCAATTACCTGATAAAGCCATTGATTTGATTGATGAGGCTGGTAGTCGTATTCGCATGGAAATGGATTCTAAACCAGAGGATATGGATCGCTTAGAGCGTCGCTTGATTCAGTTGAAAATTGAAAGAGAGGCGCTTAAGAAAGAAAAGGACAAGGCGTCTAAACTTAGGTTGGGTGAATTGGATAGTGAAATTGAGGATTTGCAGAAACAGTTTTCTGACTTGGAAGAAATCTGGAACGCTGAAAAAGCCGCGGTTCAAGGGGCGCAAAAACTTAAAGAAGAATTAGAAGCCGTTCGTCACGAGATGGAAGAGGCTCGTCGAAGTGGTAATTTGGCAAAAATGTCTGAACTTCAATATGGTGTGATTCCAATGCTTGAGGCTGAAATCGAAAAAGCCAGTCAAGTAGAAGAAAATACCGAAACACAATTACTGAAAAGGCGTGTCACTGAAGAAGAAGTTGCGACTGTCGTTTCTAGATGGACAGGTATTCCTGTTGATAAAATGCTAGAAGGCGAGCGAGACAAGTTGCTGCGAATGGAAGATGCATTGCATGAGTCTGTTATGGGGCAGAATGAAGCGGTTACAGCGGTTTCTAATGCGGTTAGACGCTCTCGATCTGGTTTGGCTGATCCAAATCGGCCTAATGGATCTTTCCTCTTCTTGGGGCCGACAGGTGTTGGTAAAACGGAACTGTGTAAGTCTTTAGCAAAATTCTTATTTGATACTGAACAGGCCATGGTTCGAGTAGATATGTCCGAGTTTATGGAGAAGCATTCCGTGGCTCGTTTGATCGGTGCGCCGCCAGGCTATGTTGGTTATGAAGAGGGCGGGTATCTAACCGAAGCCGTCAGACGTCGGCCTTACTCTGTGCTACTGCTTGATGAAGTAGAAAAAGCACACCCTGACGTTTTTAATATTCTTTTGCAGGTATTGGATGATGGTCGATTAACAGATGGACAGGGTCGTACCGTAGATTTTAGAAATACAGTGATTGTTATGACATCGAATTTGGGCTCTGATTTGATTCAGGAGTATAAATCTGCGGATCAGTATGAAGAGATTAAATCCAAAGTGATGGAAGTGGTGGGATTGCACTTTCGTCCAGAGTTCATTAATCGGATTGATGAAACCGTTGTATTCCACCCTTTGATGAAATCTCAGATCAAGGGCATAGCGACAGTGCAGTTGTCTCATTTGAACGAGAGATTGGCTGAAATGGGTATGTCACTAGAATTAACCGAGGCGGCATCTGATCAGCTTGTTGAGGTGGGCTATGACCCGGTTTATGGGGCTAGACCATTAAAACGCGCGATACAAAAATGGATAGAGAATCCATTGGCAAATGAACTATTGTCTGGTCGCTTTGTTACCGGTGATCGTATCGTGGCAGACGTTGTCGAAGGGGCGCTGGTTTTTACTAAAAGTCAGTAAATGATTAGGCAAAAAAAACTCTAATCTTTTAAAAAAGGTTAGAGTTTTTTTATGCTTAAGGCTTAGGCGATTAAATGTCGATTGTTACACCGATGAAGTAGCCATCATAATCTGTATTGCCAAGAAAATTGGTCTCTTGCTCGATTGAGCGATAGCCTGCTTCCAAGCCGACAATAGGTAAGGGTTGGTACTGTATTTTGAATGATTGGTCAGTAATCGTTACATCATCAAATGAAGAAATGTTTTTAGATTCCGCTGCTAATGTGATGCCTGTGCCTGGAATGGCAAGTGACGCGGCTAAGAAAAGCATTGGTACCGATTCGCTATCGCTAGATGCACCTCTATCCATATCTAGACTGCGAAATGTAACGCCGCCTTCAAGGCTAGCCCATAATATCCCCACACCATAATAGCCAGTGAAATCTAGATGACTAATCTCAGTGCCAGAAGGGTCTGATTCAAAGTCCCATGAATCTAAACGAAGATTTGGAATTAAAGGAATAGGGTGTTGTATATCAATGCTTAAATAGGTTGCAGATCCATCGTCACCGTCAAAAATACCGGCCTCTGCGTTAGCACCAAGAATATCGGCATTGGCAGTGCCTGCTAGTAATAGTGTTGATAGAGCAAAAGCAAACTTTGTTGATTTCATAATTAGCGTCCATATATCGAGTTGGATAAATTTTGTCTAATTATAGATTGAAGAGAAGTAAAATCCAATGAAATAAGGAAAAGGTATGACGTACTGTGAGGATTATTTACATAGATGGCTGGGGTAGAAGGATTCGAACCTACGCATGACAGGATCAAAACCTGTTGCCTTACCGCTTGGCTATACCCCAA
>CAXBGJ010000207.1:0-6184 GCA_963975045.1 uncultured Marinomonas sp.
AGAGCGACAGATTATCGCTTTGGTCTGGGTTATAGCCAAGTTATTGGTCGGCCCGTTAGCGGCGCGTTAATTCTAGGTGGCCGAGTTAATGTTCATAACATCGCACTGAATAAAAAATTGTCTGTATTGACCGATGAAAGTGACGATGCTGATGATGGTTTTGGTAGCTTTTTATTGGAAAGAAAAAATGTCGAAACCGGTGTTAGTCTAGATCTTGGTGCTATTTGGGCCGCTCCGAATTATCAATTGGGTGCTTCATTGGCAAATGTTAATGAGCCTGAATTTGATTTTGGCGAGTTAGGCAATTGCAGTGGCTTGTCGGGCTCCGATTTAACAAGTTGTAATGCCGCGGTACGTTTATCAAATGAGGGTAAATTAGAGTTAAAAGAAACCTATAAAATGAAATCCCAGCTGACCTTAGATGCGGCGGTAATGTCGACCAATCAGAATTGGTCTCTTGCGGGTTCCTATGATGTGAACTCCGTTGCTGACCCTGTTGGGGATAAATATCAATGGAAGGTGATTTCTCTTTCTTACTTTAGCGATAACCTTCTTTTTCCAGGTATTCGTGTTGGTTATCGAAAAAATCATGCAGGCAGTCAATTGAGTTATGCGACGGTAGGGGCGACTTTGTTTAGGCGTTTAGACTTTGATCTCGCTTATGGGTTAGAGAAATTTAGCGACGGGGATGGTGGTATTTTACCCCGAAGCCTTTATTTTTCTGTCGGCTACGACTTTGCCTTTTAGCACTACAGGATCATAGAATTAAACAGGAATAACGTGCGTTGGGGTCAAAATTGCTTGCAATGGCACATCCCAACCTTCTACTGGTAGACGGTTAACGTGCTGGCAATCGTGTGCTAAGCCGATCAGTAGCGGCGCTTCATCTGTTCGTTTATTAGCAAAGGTTCTGTCATAGAAACCGCCCCCCATGCCAAGACGTCCACCCTCCGAGTCAAATCCAACTAAGGGCAATAACACAATGTCCAGTTCACCCCCTGAAAGATAATCCATCGTGATGGGCTCTTTAATGCCATAAACATTTTCTTGCCAAATCGTATCGGCAGAGTAAAGCGCAAAAGTGAGCTGTTTGCCTTGGATGACAGGGAGGTAAGTCTGAATATTTTGTTGCCAAAAATATTCGCATAATAGATGAGGTGAGATTTCACCATCGTTCGATAAATAAAGTGCAATGCGTTTAGCATCAACTATTTGGGGGTTGCTAAGCTGTTCTTGAAAACAGCTGAGTAGCGCTTTAGCGGCACTGAGTTGCTGCTCTGGCGATAAGCTTCTTCTGGCTTGACGTAATTGACGACGAAGTGTTTGTCTAGAATCTAGATGTGAGGACATAAAAGAGTTTCCCAAGTTGCCGTGTCGGCTATTGGCCTTGAACCCAGTGGTTCAAGGTGGAAAGAACTGTGATTTTTTAGGCTTTCCGACGCACGGACATGCACACCAAACCAACAGGCTCTCTCCGGGGTATTACTCATAGGCTCAAGGGCGTTAAGCCGCTTCGAACAACCCAGGAAACGAACTCCAGTATAAGGTAATTCATTGTGTAAATCACTCTGTAGTCTCATTCGTTTTCTGCACTGTATGAAGAAAATTCGTGTTCTGCGCTTGCAATCAAAAAAGTAGATCAAAGAATAAACCACAAGTGATTATTCATTAACCAACTTTGTTTGATGTGTTAATGCTGCATCGAGCTGCGACGTCAGCTCTCGCAACTGTTGCTCGTTAGAGCGTGCGTATTTTTGATTAGAAAGCATATCGTGAGTAATATTCAATGCTGCAAGTACAGCAATTTTTTCAAGTCCGACGATTTTCCCACCGGCCTTAATTTCACGCATTTGATTATTCAAATACTCCGCTGCTTCTTTCAAATCAGCTTCGTGCCCTTTAGGGCAATTTATCTTATAAGTTTGTCCCAGTATGGCGACTGAAACGGTTGGCTTATCCATATTGACTCCATTTGATAGCAAGGCCCACAAAAAATGGTCTGTTTTTCCATCATTGGGTAGCGAATGGCATTTTATGCTGCGAGTAAATTCGTTACAATTCCGAATCACCTTTATCCACACTGTTTATAGCAAATTGACGCCAATATGGAAATAAACCCGATAGTTTCAAAGATAAAAGACCTTTCTTCTCGTGCTTTAACCCTACGGGGGTATCTTTGACTACGAGTCAAAGAAAGAACGTCTAGAAGAAGTTAACCGTGAACTGGAAGATCCAGAGGTCTGGAACGATCCAGACTATGCCCAAAAACTAGGTAAAGAACGTGCCTCATTAGAAGCCGTTGTAGAAACGCTAGACAGTATGGAGTCAGGTGTCAATGATTCCAAAGAACTGTTGGACATTGCGGTCGAAGAGAACGACGAAGATTCCGTGGAAGCGGTTCGACTTGAGCTGGAAGAGCTTGATGCTCTGTTGGCTAAGTTGGAGTTCCGTCGCATGTTTTCCAAAGAGATGGACGAAAGCAGCGCTTTCTTAGACATTCAGTCTGGCTCCGGTGGTACCGAAGCGCAAGACTGGGCCAATATCCTATTGCGCATGTATTTGCGCTGGGGAGAAGACAAAGGCTTTAATGTTGAACTGATGGAAGTGTCCGCTGGCGATGTGGCAGGTATTAAATCTGCCACAATTCGCTTTGAAGGCGACTATGCTTTTGGTTGGTTACGCACTGAGACTGGAGTACATCGTTTAGTACGTAAATCACCTTTTGACTCAGGTAATCGTCGTCATACGTCTTTTGCGTCTGTTTTCGTATCGCCTGAGATCGATGATAACGTTGAGATCGATATCAATCCGGCTGATATTCGTACCGACACATACCGCTCATCTGGTGCCGGTGGTCAGCACGTAAACACCACTGACTCGGCGGTACGTATTACTCACATACCAACAAACATCGTTGTGCAATGTCAAAACCAGCGGTCACAGCACGCTAACCGTGACTTTGCGATGAAGCAGCTTCGCGCTAAATTGTACGAATTTGAAATGATGAAACGTAACGAAGCCGCCAAAGCGGTAGAAGACAGCAAGTCCGATATCGGCTGGGGCAGTCAGATTCGCTCCTATGTATTGGATGCATCGCGTATCAAAGATTTGCGTACTGGTGTAGAAAGTTCCAACACGGGTGCCGTGCTAGATGGCAACTTAGACCAGTTTATCGTTGCAAGTTTAAAGCAGGGCCTATAAAGCGCCGTCCCATTTTGAAAAATTTATAAGAGCAGATAGCAAAATCATGGCTAACGAAAATAACACAGAATCTACCGTACAATCTGATGACAACCGTTTAGTAGCGGAGCGCCGCGCTAAATTGGCGGCCATTCGTACAGAGCGCAATGCGTACCCAAATGACTTCCGTCCAAATGCTTATGCAGCGGATTTACAAGCGGAATTTGGTGACATTGAAAAGCCCGCATTGGAAGAAAAAGATCATAAAGTCAGCATCGCCGGTCGTATTGTACGTAACCGTGGCGCGTTCATGTTACTACAAGACATGACAGGACAAATTCAAGCCTACGTAAACCGTAAAGCCTTGTCTGCTGAATTGCTTGCCGATCAAAAAACATGGGATTTGGGCGATATTATTGGTATTTCTGGTCCTGTGCATAAATCTGGCAAAGGCGATTTGTATGTAGACATGCAAGAAGCGCAACTACTAACTAAATCATTACGTCCGCTGCCAGACAAGCATCATGGTTTGTCTGATATGGAAATGCGTTACCGCCAACGTTACGTTGATCTGATTGTAAACGAAGAATCTCGTGCTACGTTTCAGATGCGTTCAAAAATTATTTCTACCATTCGTCGCTTTTTAGAAGATCGTCGTTTCATGGAAGTGGAAACGCCAATGCTACAAACGATCCCAGGTGGCGCCACGGCGCGTCCTTTCGTGACGCATCATAATGCCATGGACATGAGCATGTACTTGCGTATCGCGCCTGAGCTTTATTTAAAACGCTTAGTAGTAGGTGGTTTTGAGCGTGTGTTCGAGATTAATCGTAATTTCCGTAACGAAGGGACGTCGACTCGCCATAATCCAGAATTCACTATGATCGAGTTCTATCAAGCGTACGCGGATTACAACGATCTAATGGATCTGACAGAAGCGATGTTGCGTGATGTTGCTGAAAAAGTATTGGGCACAACCATCGTGACGTACCAAGGGTCTGAATACGACTTTGGCGTACCATTTGTTCGCATGACTATGTTGGAGTCTATTCTTCATTACAACCCAGAATTGACGGCGGCAGATCTTGAGTCATTAGAAAGTGCAACAGCGGTCGCGAAGAATCTAAAAATTGACGTCAAACCGATTTGGGGCTTGGGCAAACTTTGGACAGAGATTTTCGAAGAAACGGCTGAAAGCAAACTGGATCAACCGACCTTTATTACAGAGTACCCAGCGGAAGTCTCTCCATTGGCGCGTCGTAATGACCATAATGATTTCATTACAGATCGTTTTGAATTCTTCGTGGGCGGACGTGAAATAGCTAACGGTTTCTCGGAGCTAAATGATCCAGAAGACCAAGCTGAACGTTTCAAGCGTCAGGTTGCCGAAAAAGACGCCGGTGATGACGAAGCAATGCATTACGATGCAGACTATATCAATGCGCTTGAGTACGGCTTACCACCAACGGCTGGTGAAGGTATTGGTATCGATCGCTTGGTGATGTTGTTTACTGATGCTCCTTCGATACGTGACGTATTGTTATTCCCTCATATGCGCCCTCAGGATTAACCCGAGGCCGTATCGGAAACAATACAGAATAGATAAAAAGAAGGCCTCATTAAGAGGCCTTCTTTGGTTTAAACTCTCTCTTTGATTAAGAATAATGGAGCACTCCATGAGTCGTTTTTGGACAGATAAAATCGCTTCTCTTGACCCTTACGTGCCAGGCGAGCAACCGCAAGATAAAAAATACATCAAACTAAACACCAACGAAAGTCCTTACGCACCATCATCTAAAGCCTTAGCGGCTATGGCGGCTGAAGTCAGTGAGCGTTTACGTCTTTATCCAGATCCAAACGGCAGCGCACTGAAAAATGCGTTGGCAAAAAGCTACCAGCTAGAAGCGAATCAAGTATTTGTCGGCAACGGCTCAGACGAAGTATTGGCGTTAGCCTTTATGGGGTATTTTGCTGGTGGTAAACCATTGGCGTTTGCCGACGTTACTTATAGCTTCTATAAAGTCTATGCGGGTTTATATGGTATTGAACCTAAGCTAATTCCACTCAACGAAAATTTTGACATTGTCCCTGCGGATTACCAAAACCTAGATGTATCGGGTGTGGTTGTGACCAATCCAAATGCACCAACAGGCAAAGCTCTTTCTTTGGCAGACATTGAATTCATTTTAAAAGCCAATCCAAATGTGGTTGTGCTAGTAGACGAAGCTTATGTTGATTTCGGCGCGCAAAGTGCTTCGACCTTGATCAACCAATACCCCAATCTATTGGTAGTGCAAACCTTGTCGAAATCTCGCGCTTTGGCGGGTATTCGCGTTGGTTATGCATTGGGTCATCCAGACCTGATCGAAGGGCTAGAGCGCTTGAAGAACTCTTTCAACTCCTACCCTGTGGATCGTATTGCCTTGGCTGGTGCCACCGCCGCTGTAGAAGACGAGGCCTATTTAAAAGAGATTTGCGACAAAACCATCGCCACTCGAGAACAAACTGTCAAAGATCTCGAAGCGCTTGGTTTTAACGTACTGCCATCAGCGACTAACTTCGTTTTTGTTACGCATCCAGAAAAAGACGCCGAGAAAATTTATCTTGCGCTAAAAGATCAAGGTATCCTAGTGCGTTTCTTTGGTAGCAACAAACCTCGTATTGGCAACTACCTACGTATCACCATCGGCACAGACGAAGAAATGGCCGCATTAACCGCAGCGCTAAAAACATTGTAAAAGTCGCCTTCCTTCACCACGCCTTGTAGGGCATGGTGAAGGAGGCACGACCGTAATCTACCGCTGAAAATTGGGCGGGTAATTTTTATCAACGTCGTCACATAGAACGGACTTCCTCGGGATTACTTGTAGGGTTGCATTAGGGAGGTACGACCGTAATCTACCGTTGAAAGCAGCGCTTTCATTGTCTTATGGGTCGGGTCTTTAGCCCGACGCGGAATTTAGGTTCCATTCAAATGCTTTGTATTCCCAACCTTTATTCCGCT
>CAXBGJ010000208.1:0-6171 GCA_963975045.1 uncultured Marinomonas sp.
AATTCTATTTTTGAAAACACTACTTGAGTACTTGTTGGTTGAGTTTGTAGTTCGGCACCAAATTTTTCTTTCAATTGTTGAAACTCTTCAACGAAATCTGACAATGAGGTGGACAAGCTTTGAATGCTTTCTAAGCATAGCTCATCGTTTTTTGTTTGTGCTGTGCGTTCTATTTTCGCCATCAAATTGGATATGTTTAGCAGTGCCAGGTTCCCCGATATTCCTTTTATGGAATGCGCTAATGTGTTGATTTCTTGGTGTTTTTTCGCGGATAAGAGCGCCAATAGTCTATTTATTAAATCAGCGTTTTGTGAGGAAAATTTTGATAGCTCAGTCACATAAATTGGCATTTCACTCCATAGGGAAAGGCCTTTACTGATATTGATTTGCAGGTTTTTATGATCCCTGACTTCCTCATCGATACTTTCTTTATTGGGTGATATTGGCGTTTCGTTTAATACTCTTGCCATTTCAGTAACCAAAGCATGGATATCAATGGGTTTGTTTGCAAAGCCGTCCATACCTGCCTGTTGTGCTTCTAATTTATCTTCTAGAAGTACATTTGCGGTTAAGGCAATGATGGGAGTATGACTAAGTAGGTTTTCTTTCTCATATTGCCTGATAACTTGTGTCGCCATTAAACCATCCATATTGGGCATTTGAATGTCCATTAGAATAATATCAGGTGCTAAGCTTTTAAATTGTTCAATGGCTTGAATGCCATCTTTTGCTAAAAAGATAGCATGTCCTTGTCGCTTTAAGAGCAGAGTAAGCAATGTTAGGTTTTGTTCTATGTCATCTGCTAAGAGTATTTTTTTAGGCGTAATTATTGGTAGCTGAGTGAATGTTGCCTCTTTAGGCATTTCAGACTCTTTTAAAGGTAAATCGAAATAGAAGCAGCTGCCAACCCCCATGCTACTTTTTGCATGAAGTTCTCCCCCCATTAATGTGACCAGCTGCTTTGAGATACTGGTGCCTAATCCAGTACCACCAAAACGTCGACTCATGGAGGCATCGGCTTGTGTAAACGGATCAAAAATATTTTTTAAGCGTTCTGGAGGGATGCCTATGCCAGAGTCTTGCACGCTGAAGCGGATGCTTTTATCACTGTTTTGGGAAACGGTCAGAGTTACATAACCTTTTTCGGTGAATTTTATGGCATTGCCTAAAATATTCATCAGCACTTGTCGTATGCGGTCTTCTGCACCTAAATAAGCCCGCGCAACATTCGTCTCTATTTCAAAGTGTAGTTCTAAGCCTTTATTCCTTGCTTGTAGCCAGAGTGTCGATATCACCATGTCTACCATGTTAGCAAGCACAAATACTTGCATATCTAACTCTAGTTTGTTTTTTTCTAACTTGGCGCTGTCTAGTATGTCATTGAGAAGGTGAAGTAGAGATCGAGCTGATCTACTTATAGTGGCTAGGTATTTTTTGTTTTCACCCGATACATCAGAATCTAACAGGATATCTGAAAAACCAATAATAGCGTTCATTGGAGTACGTATTTCGTGGCTCATATTTGCTAAAAACGACGATTTACTTTCCGCAGATGTTTCCGCTTTTATTTTTGCTAAACGCAGTTCATTTTCTATTTCAATGCGTTGTGAAATATCTAAGATGACACCATCAATCCATTCAGGATCGCCTTTTTCATTGTAAATAACAGAGCCACTTTCTAGCACCCAAACATAGTGACCTTCTTTATGTCTTAAGCGATACTCTATTTTATAGGTTGAGCGTTCTTCAATCGCTTTGTCGACAGCAGCTGAAACGCTTTTGTCGTCATCTGGGTGAACAAGTCTGCCTAGGGATATGTCGTCATTATAAAAATTAGCAGCGCTCCACCCCGCAACATCATAAATAGCATCACTAAGGAAAATAGCGGTCCAATCCTTATCCATTAAGCAACGAAACGAAGCCCCTGGAATATTTTTAATCAAAGAACTGTATTGTTTTTCGCTTTTTTTGATGGTTTCTTCCATCGATTTTCTAGTAGAAATGTCATTGATAAAGGCAACAAAGAGTGTTTCATTGTCGGGAATATCAACACGGCCAACACCGATTCTGATCGGAAAAACATGTCGACTTTTGTTGATAGCATAAATTTCTCGTTCGGTACCTGAAACGCTTGAGTTGCCGGTTTTTCGAAAGCTCTCCAAAGCTAAGGTGAATTCATCAACGTACTTCGGAGATAGCAAAATAAAACACGATTGATTGATGATTTCTTCTTCTTGCCAGCCAAAGATAGTACAGGCTGCTTTATTGAATTCTTTGATTATGCCATTACTGTCAATAGTAATGATGCCATCAACCGCTGTATCCAATGTCGTTTTTAACCTCACTTCACTGGCGGTTTTTTCTAATAATAGCTGACGGTACCGTAACTGAGAGGCAATATTACTCGCTAGAATAGAAAGCAATAAAGTAATGGTGGCAACGACAAAAGAAAGGTAACTGTTGGGATCATTTGATATATGGGCCATTTCTACATCACTGGATGAGATAAAACGGGCTCCCGCCATGCCGGTATAGTGCATTCCTGCAATAGCAGATCCCATAATCAAAGCGCTGATGCTACTTACCCACTTTTGACTGAGCCCTGCCCATAACTTTCCGACATAGTACTGCGTGGATAGCGCAATAAAAGCCAGTACGACGGCTATGAAAATAGAGAAAAAGAACCAAGCCGGGTCATACCTAAGCTCAACATCCATTTCCATGGCTTCCATGCCGATATAATGCATAGTGCCAATGCCTCCGCCGACAAGTACACCATTAATAAGCAAATGCCAGGCGCTTAAATTTGGCTGGATCAGTTTTTTTAATGTGACGTAAGAGGCTAAAATACTGGGTATTAAAGAAACAGTTGTAAGCAGTGGGTCATAAGAAACAGGGTGTCCCATGTTGAATGCCAACATACCAACAAAATGCATGCTCCAAATGCCACCGGCCATAATGAAAGAGCCAGACACGAGTGCAATGTCTTTGTATTTTTTGATAACAATGTGTTGTGCAATGGAGGCGAAGTGTAGGGCAAAAAATGAGGCCACCGCAGCAAGCACGATAGAAAGAGCCACCAGTAGGTAGTTGTAGTCTCCTGTCATTAGGTTGCTATTATCTACTTGGGTGACAAAAAAATTATTAAGCCATTGCATTAAGTTATTTATTACCTGTGTTATTGGTTATTTTGAAGAGATTAATTCATCAAAAAGGTCTGGGGGTCTTGGAGGCCTTTTTGGCTCAGTTTTATACTTTTCTATTCAAATGACATTTAAGTTAACTTTTTCTATTACCTTACGGTACAAAAAAGGCCAATCTACCAGTTTTCATTGACTCTATTTACTATTCTTTCGAGTATAGAAAAATTAGAAATGATATGTGTATAGAATGCCATATTCAAATACAAAACCAATAAAAAAAATTAATAGAATGAGTAATAAAATGTATTTAGGTCTTGATCTTGGCACATCCGGTTTAAAAGGGGTCGTTATTGACGACAAAGGCAATGTTCTGGCACAAGAATCGGCTTCTTTGTTGGTTAGTAGTCCTCATGCCACTTGGTCTGAGCAAGACCCTTTGTCATGGTGGCAGGCGTGCATTGATGTGATTGAGCTATTACAGCAGCGCTTGGATTTGAGTAAACTAAAAGCATTAGGGTTATCAGGGCAAATGCATGGTGCCACATTGCTAGATAGCCAAGGCGATGTTTTACGACCTTGTATCTTATGGAATGATGGGCGTAGTCAAGCGCAATGCCAAGCTTTGATGGCTGAATGTCCTGACCTGATTGAACGATCTGGTAATCTTTATATGCCAGGTTTTACCGCGCCTAAAATACGCTGGGTACAAGAAAATGAGCCCGCTATTTTTGAAAAATTGGCTTATGTTTTACTTCCTAAGGATTATTTGGCTTATCGCTTAACCGGCGTGATGTCATCGGACTGTTCGGATGCGGCGGGAACCTTGTGGTTGAATCCTCAAACGCGGCAATGGGATGACGTCTTATTGGCTGCGACGGGCTTAACACAAGCCAATATGCCGAAAGTATATGAAGGGTGTGATCTTGTGGGTGTGCTATCAGAAGAGGTTGCTCAGCGGCTTAAATTGCCTCAACTTCCTGTTGTAGCGGGCGCTGGCGATAATGCTGCCGGTGCGGTCGGTATGGGTGTCACGAATCCTGGCCAAGGCTTTATTTCGTTGGGCACATCGGGCGTGTATTTCACCGTCAGCGAATCCCACAAAGCGAACCCAGAAAATACCGTACATGCCTTTTGTCATGCATTGCCGAACCGTTGGCATCAAATGGGCGTGACATTAAGTGCAGCAAACTCATTGGCTTGGTTTTCTAAGTTGGTGGGTAAAACCGTTCCTGAATTACTGGACGGACTAGAAGATTCAGGTCTTCAGCGCACTAGCGTTCTGTTCTTACCGTATCTGAGTGGAGAACGCACACCGCACAATGACCCATTAGCGAATGGGCAATTTGTGGGGCTGACGAATACGACGAACGTAGAATTGATGACATTAGCAGTACTTGAGGGCGTTGCGTTTTCTTTATTAGATTGTCAGAACGCGTTGGACAGTGCAGGCAGTGTTGCCGATGAGCTATCTCTGATTGGTGGTGGCGCACGTAACGCGATGTGGCGTCAGATTATTGCTAATGTGCTCAACAAACGTCTTATTTATCGTGATGGCGGAGATGTCGGTCCTGGTTTGGGTGCGGCTCGTCTAGCGTTGTTAGGCGAGCAGCATGGGCAAGGCCAAGATATTGAGCGGCTTATTACGGAATACTGCACCATGCCAGAAGCACTAGAAGTTCATGAGCCAGATGAAGCCGCTAAATCTTATTATCAAGAAAAGTATGCCTTGTATCAGTCGCTTTATCAGTCAACAAAAGACTTAAACGGTAAACTGGCTCTATTATCCTATTAATACAAAAACGCCGCTGGACATATCATGTCTGCGGCGTTTCGTGTTTTTTGCGTGTTAATGCATTATGACAAAGGCATAGCGCCTTCAATATGGATATTACTTTGTGTACGGAAATCTCTAGGTGTTACACCTTTTAGTTCATGAAATCGACGGTTGAAATTGGCCACATTGTTGAACCCGACTTGAAAGCAAATAGTCGCGATTTGTTGGTCTGTTTCGATTAAGAGACTACAAGCGCGACTGATTCGAACACGGTTCACGAACTCAATAAATCGATTGCCGGTAGCTTTCTTAAAAAAGCGTGAAAAATGGCTATCAGACATACAAATTAAGCTTGCCACACCAGAAAGAGTGATGTCTTGGCTATAATTTTTGGATACGTAATCAACAACGGTATTAATTTTTCTTTGTAACGTTTCGCTGGATTTTAAGTCAATTTGAACCGTTGAAAGTAAGCGATAGCTTCGACTTTTAGCCAATATTTGTAAGAGTGGAAGAGAAAGAATTAACCTAGACAGCCCACTAGAGTCTCGCACTTGTTGAAAAATTTCTTTCAAATATTCATGATCTAGATCGAAAAATTCAATTCCTGATTTTGCTCTTGCTAGCATAGGTAGAATTTCAGCCAGCTCGGGTATGATTTTCATGCCATTCGAAAATGACTCATGGTGAAAGCGAATTACCATGTCTCTAAGCTGGACGTCCTCTTGTTCGTTTTGACAGATCCAGTTATGAGGAAGTCTTGGCCCTGTTAAAATGAGCTGCCCCGGAGAGTAGTTGCCAATATAGTCGCCTATAAATACCTTACCTGATGTCGCTACAATAAAGTGTAGCTCGTAGTCATCATGGGCGTGCCAGCGAATGAGGTCGCTAGGGTAGCCATGCTCTAAATATCGAATGGTTTCGTTATCTTCAACGATTTCGTATTCAGGGGTGATGCGTTTGGCGGTATTAGGCATAGTCTTTCTCATGGAAGCACAGATATAAGGATAGATTTTTTTGATCGTGTCTACGTTATCTTGCCACTTTATTTTTATTATTAATAATAAAACATCCCCAAAAAATAATGGTAAAACCGACTGAATTACCTTTATTTCTTGGGGGAGGTTGCCGTTACTTAAGCATGCTTTTCCATACTGGTCTGAATTTCTTGGGTAAGTTGCTCTATAAAATCAGGAAAATCAGTGGGTATGCTGCCCCATAAAAAACGATCGTTTGCAAAGGCTTGAATGCCTG
>CAXBGJ010000209.1:0-6155 GCA_963975045.1 uncultured Marinomonas sp.
AAGCAGCAATGGATTGGTGGCGCTATGATTGTTATTAGTGTGGTTCTTGTGGTGACATCGACAATAAAGTGAGAGAAATATGGAGTCGAATAAAATCAATTATGTGGAATTGCCTGCGCGTGATTTGGCATTAAATAAAGCGTTTTTCAGTCAAGTATTTGATTGGGGTTTTAAAGATTATGGCCCTGAGTACGCTGCATTTGAAAATGCGGGATTGGATGGCGGTTTTTTTCAAGCTGACTTTTGTTCGCGACCACAAAGTGGTGCTGCGTTGGTGATACTGTTTAGTGATGATTTAGAAGGCGCGCTCAATAGGGTGACGTCAGCGGGTGGCACGATAGAGCAAGAAATCTTTGAGTTCCCTGGTGGCCGCAGATTTCACTTTTTAGATCCATGTGGTAATGAGTGGGCAGTGTGGGGCGAGCTGAGCTAATTAAGTCATTCTAATTAGCAGGTCAGCTATATTAAACGTCTTTTTTTGCTTGTTCTTCGGTAGTAGTTGTTTCAACAGTCTCAACGTCTGTTGTTTGTGTTGCGGCTTCCGCGGCTATTTTTTCACGTTCGGCTTTAGAAATGTACTTAGGTTTCGCCTTTTTAGGGTTAACTTTTAAGTTAGCTTGTTTCATTCGCTTGTCGTATACGTCTTTGATTTTTTTACGGCGGTTCATTTGATGCGTTCCTAAATGATTCTGTTGTTTAATAGCATTGCTCAAGAATGACATTCAAGGAACCAAAAAAAAAGCCCTGATCAACGATCAGGGCTTTTTATGTTGGTACCAGTAGGCGGACTCGAACCGCCACACCCGAAGGCAACGGATTTTGAATCCGTCGTGTCTACCAATTCCACCACACTGGCCTTGAAAAAGGTGAGGCGTATTCTAAGTCATTTCTGAAATAAGTCAATTGATGTAGAAGTTATTTTTATCTTTTTAATATGACGTCGCTTGGAAGTACCTTTTTATGTGATTTTTCGATAAAATGCTGGGTCGTTTTTTCTAGGTAGTGTTTCCTATCATGCTCGTTTCCGATTATCACTTTGATTTACCTGATTCATTGATTGCAAACTATCCAACACCAGATAGAACTGCCAGTCGGTTGTTGCATCTTGATGGCCCTAGTGGCGAGGTGGTTCATCGTCAATTTCCTGATGTATTAGATTTGGTGCAGCCGGGTGATTTGATGGTGTTCAACAATACTCGAGTGATTCCTGCTCGTGTGTTTGGGCAGAAAGAGTCTGGTGGAAAAGTTGAGGTGTTGGTTGAGCGGGTAATTGGTACGAACGAAGCGTTAGCGCACATTCGGGCCAGTAAGTCGCCAAAGGAAAACAGTAAGCTGATTTTAGGGCAGGATAAAGGTGAGCAGATTGAAGTGACTATGTTAGGTCGCTCTGGTGCTTTGTTTCATCTTGCCTTCAATGAGTCGGTGCTTGATGTGTTATCTCGTGTTGGTCACATGCCTCTGCCACCTTACATTGAACGTCCTGATGAGGACAGTGATCAGGAGCGTTATCAAACCGTTTATAATCAAAAACCTGGTGCGGTAGCGGCGCCAACAGCGGGTTTGCATTTTGACGATGCGCTGTTAGAAAAGCTGAAGGCAAAAGGCATAGAGACGGCGTTTGTTACCTTGCATGTGGGTGCGGGAACTTTTCAGCCAATGAAAGTGGATAATGTAAAAGACCACATTATGCACGCGGAGTATGTTGAAGTTGAACCCAGTGTGGTTGAGCAAGTAAAGGCAGCAAAAGCACGCGGCGGTCGAGTAATTGCGGTGGGTACAACCAGTGTACGTAGTCTTGAATCGGCCAGCCAAGGCGGTGAGATCGCGGTAATGCAGGGTGATACCAGTATTTTTATCTACCCAGGTTATGAGTTCAAGACGGTGGATGCTTTGGTGACGAATTTTCACCTGCCTGAATCTACGCTCATTATGTTGATTAGCGCGTTTGCTGGGTATGATCACGTTATGTCGGCGTATCAAGCGGCAGTAGAAGAGAAATATCGATTTTTTAGTTATGGCGATGCCATGTTTATTACACGAAATGCGCAGGCTTCAGGCCCGCAAAGTGAGGAATAAGACGAATGTCTGATAAGCGTCCAGAATGTTTTATGGATTTTGATCTTCATACCACGTCAGGAAAGGCGCGTCGTGCAACGCTGACTTTTCCTCGAGGTAAGGTTGAAACGCCAGCGTTTATGCCGGTAGGTACTTACGGCACAGTAAAAGGGATGTTGACCAAAGACATCGAAGAAATTGGTGCGGACATCATTTTGGGTAACACGTTTCATTTATGGCTTCGTCCGGGAACGGACGTGGTAAAAGCCCATGGTGACTTGCATGATTTTACCCAGTGGAAAAAACCAATTTTGACCGACTCTGGTGGCTTTCAGGTGTTTTCATTGGGTGAAATGCGTAAAATCACTGAAGAGGGCGTGAGTTTTCGTTCTCCGATTAACGGATCGAAAGTGTTTTTGAGTCCTGAAATATCGATGCAGGTTCAAAAAGATCTTGGTTCTGATGTCGTGATGATTTTTGATGAATGTACCCCGCACCCTGCAACAACTGACGTAGCAGCAACATCGATGCGTAGAAGTTTACGGTGGGCGCAGCGTTCTAAAGACGAACACGGAGATAGTCCTTCTGCGTTGTTTGGTATTATTCAGGGCAGTATGTACGAGAACTTGCGCGAAGAATCTTTAGAAGGTCTTGTTGATATTGGCTTTGATGGTTACGCTATTGGCGGTTTGTCAGTGGGTGAGCCAAAAGAAGAAATGATGAAGGTGTTGGATTTTGTTACCCCTAAAATGCCAGCGGATAAACCTCGTTATTTGATGGGCGTCGGTAAGCCAGAAGATTTGGTGGAAGGTGTTCGTCGTGGTGTTGATATGTTCGATTGTGTCATGCCAACCCGTAATGCGCGTAACGGTCATCTGTTTACTTCGGATGGTGTTGTTCGTATACGTAATGCTCAGTATCGTGAAGATATTGGGCCATTAGACAAAGAATGTGATTGTTACACTTGTAAAAACTTTTCTCGGTCTTATTTACATCACTTGGATAAGTGTAAAGAAATGGTAGGTGCTCAATTAAATACCATTCATAACTTACGTTATTACCAAACACTCATGGCGGGATTGCGTCTAGCTCTAGATGAAGGTAGATTTGACGCCTTTGTTGATGAGTTCTATGCAAAGCGTGGCTTAGATGTGCCAGCTTTGAGTGAATAATAAACAAATAATGCAGATTCTTTAGATAAAAGGATCGCAACAGTTTCATAAACCATTGGAGAGTTAACACATGATCTCATTGATCTCACCAGCGTATGCTGAAGGCGGACTAGCGGCAGATGGAGGTATTTTTAACCTTGTATTGCTTGCGGGTTTTGTCGTCATTTTTTACTTCCTTATGTGGCGCCCACAGGCAAAGCGTGCGAAAGAGCATAAAAACTTGATTGCATCTTTGGCTAAAGGTACTGAAGTAGTAACTGGCGGTGGTGTATTGGGTAAAGTATCTAAAGTAGATGATAACTACGTAGTACTTGAAGTGGCTGAAGGCGTTGAAATGAAATTTCAAAAGTCTTCTGTTGCTGCTGTATTGCCTAAAGGAACGTTAAAGTCTATTTAACTTTCTTAGAAAAGCGCCTTCTCTAGGCGCTTTTCTTATTTATCGATCCATTCAAATTTTTTTAGGTGTAAAGGATTTTTCATGCTTAACAAGTACCCCTTGTGGAAGTATTTGCTAATTCTTCTTGTTTTGGCTTTGGGGCTACTCTATGCCTTCCCAAATCTTTATCCGGATGATCCAGCGCTACAAATATCTACCCAAAAAACGACTTCTGTTGTTGATGAGCAAGCATTGCTCAGAGCGACAAGTGCGCTTTCAAAAGCAAATATAGAATTAAAAGAAGCAGAGCTTACTTCTGCTGGCGGTACCTTACGCTTTAATAGTGGTGAGGACCAACTTGCTGCCAAGCCTGTCGTGGCGGCAGCATTGGGTGATGATTTTGTAACGGCGTTGAACCTTGTTCCGACTACACCAGACTGGCTATCTTCTTTGGGCGCTGGTCCTGCTAAGTTAGGATTGGATCTTCGCGGCGGTGTGCATTTCTTGTTAGAGGTGGATACGCCTGCGGCCCTTAAGCAAAAGCTTGAGGTTAGTGCGAGTGAGATGAAGGCGTCGTTACGTAAGAGTCGAGTGCGTTATCGCAGTGTCGATATTGAAGACGGTGTGCTCTCGATTCGTTTCTTGCAAGAGGTCGATTTGTCGTTGGCGGAGAATTTGTTGAAAGATGAGTTTCCTGACTATCGCTATGGCACCCATCAAGATGACACTGAATTCTACTTAGATATCAGCTTTACTGAAGCGTCAAAAAAAGAAATTGAATCCTATGCGTTGCAGCAAAACTTAACGACTTTACGTAACCGTGTAAATGAACTAGGTGTGGCGGAGCCATTGGTGCAGCGTCAGGGCAGCAATCGTATTGTTGTTGAGTTGCCAGGTGTACAGGATACCGCGGCGGCAAAACGTATTATCGGTGCGACAGCTAATCTAGAGTTCCATTTGGAAGCAGGTTTGGATGATGTCGGGTCAGATATAGAAACTCTGACTTTTCGTGATGGTAGTGGCCGTACGGCGCGTTTAGAGCGTGATCTAATTATCACGGGTGACAGTGTTTCCGATGCGAGTTCGTCTTTTGATGAAAATGGCCAGCCTCAGGTCAACATCAGCTTAGACTCCAAAGGCGGCAAGCAAATGAGTAAAGTAACTCGTTCCGCTGTTGGTCGTAATATGGGTGTTGTGTTTATCGAGCATAAGTCTCGTAGCCGTTTTGTTGAAAATGAAGAAGGCAAAATGGAAGAGGTGCGTCGAAGCTATAGTGAGAAAGGTATTATCTCTCTCGCGACGATTCAAACAACTTTGGGCAACTCATTCCGAATTACAGGTTTGGACAGTCCTCGTGAATCTTCTGAATTGGCTCTTTTGCTTCGTGCTGGTGCTTTGGCTGCGCCAATTTATTTTGTCGAAGAACGTACCATTGGACCTAGTTTAGGGGCGGAAAACATTCAACTTGGTGTCAGCTCTGCTCAAATCGGCTTACTGGTTGTGATGTTGTTTATGCTGGTTTATTACAAGGTGTTTGGTATTTTTGCCAATGTCTCGTTGGCCTTAAATATTATATTGCTGATGGCGTGTATGTCTTTGCTTTCTGCGACGTTAACTCTGCCAGGCATTGCCGGTATTGTATTAACGATGGGGATGGCAGTAGATGCAAACGTGCTGATTTTCTCAAGAATAAAAGAAGAATTGGCAAGCGGTGTGCCGAATCAGCAAGCGATACATTCTGGGTTTAATCGTGCATTTACAACTATTTTAGATGCCAATATCACGACATTACTGGTTGCTGTTATTTTGTTTGCAGTGGGTACGGGGCCGGTGAAAGGCTTCGCGGTGACGTTGTCGCTTGGTATTCTTACTTCGATGTTTACGGCGATTGTTGTGACGCGTGCGCAGGTGAATCTTGTGTATGGCGGCCGTAAAAATAAGAAACTGTATATTTAGGAGAGCGCCATGAAAGTGACAAATATTCCATTTATGGCAATGCGTAAAGTCGTGGCTATTTTTTCGATTACGTTGATCCTGATTTCTCTTGGCTCTTTAGCGACTAAGGGTTTGCAATTCGGCTTGGACTTTACGGGCGGCACCTTGGTTGAGGTGACTTATGATGAGGCTCCCAACCTAGACGATGTTCGTGAGTTGTTAGGCACAAATGGTTATGCCGATGTGGTTGTACAGAACTTTGGTTCGTCAACCGATGTTGTGGTTCGTATGGCTAACTCTTATACGCCAACACTGGGTGATGAGGTATTGTCTACACTTCAGAGTGATGGGGCGAATAAGGTTTTGCTTCAGCGATCTGAGTTTGTTGGCGCTCAAGTAGGTGAGGAGTTACGTGAGCAGGGTGGCTTAGGTATGTTGCTCGCCTTGGCTGTCGTTATGATTTACGTAGCGGTGCGATTTCAGTTTAAGTTTTCGCTTGCCTCTGTAGCTGCGCTTGTTCACGATGTTATCATCACTTTGGGCTTTTTCTCGATATTTGAGGTGGAGTTTGATTTGACGGTATTGGCCGCATTGTTGGCCGTCGTTGGGTATTCGCT
>CAXBGJ010000210.1:0-6124 GCA_963975045.1 uncultured Marinomonas sp.
TTTTAGTTCGTCCTAAATCATTCGTGATTGATCTTGGCGTTGGTGAACAACTTGAAAACGTTACTAAGCGTGGCAAAGAATATGACATGGAAGAGGTTGCGGCGATCATGGATCGTCAGGTTATTAATGATCGTATCGTACAAGAGTGGAAAGAGAAGGCAGGAGATCGCAAGACCGTTGTGTTTTGTTCTACAGTTTTACACGCTGAACACGTATGCGAAGCTTTCCTAAACGCTGGCATTAAGGCAAATTTCGTAATTGGAGAAACCCCAAAAGACGAACGAGCTGCGATGCTGCACGATCTTGAGTTTGGTGACACGCAGGTAATTGTGAATGTTATGGTGCTGACAGAAGGATTTGATGCTCCGCCTGTATCCTGTATCATTCTAACTCGCCCATGCTCACAAAAAGGCACAATGGTGCAGATGATTGGGCGTGGTTTGCGCATTCTTGATCCTGAGTTATACCCAAATACGATTAAGACCGATTGCGTTGTCATGGACTTTGGCACATCTATACTTACTCATGGAGCTTTAGATGAAACTGTAAACCTAGATGGAAGACCCAAAGACCCAGACGCCGAAGCGCCAACAAAAAAATGTCCAGAATGTGATAGCGAAGTTCCTTTAAATATTCGCGTATGTCCAATCTGTGAATATGAGTTCGAAAATAAAATCAAATTAGAATTAGACAGCTTTGTTATGACTGAATATGACTTAATGAGGTTGTCTCCGTTCATGTGGATTGATCCATTTGGTAACGGAAACGCTATGATGGCTATGGGCTTCAGTGGGTTTACTTTGGTGGGTAATATCGGAGAATACTGGATAGCTATCGTGAAGGCTCAAAATGGGCGTCCTAGAGTGGTTTCTATCGGTGAGAAAGTACAAGCGATGGCGGCAGGTGATGATTTTCTTCGTGAGATCGAAGACAGCAACGCGGCTAACAAAACTAAGCGTTGGTTAAACCAAGCGGCTACTGACAAGCAAAAGGACCATTTACGCAGAAATGGCGTACAAATCAGTGCGATTGATTTCTCTTGGACTAAGTACAAGGCAGGATGTTGCTTAGGGTACTATTGGAATAAACAAAAGATTGATAAGATGATTTCAGAACAAGTTAAAAAAATAACAGGGATCAAATAAATGCCAAGATTCGAAATGTATCTTATGCTTGCTCAGAAAAAAGAAGGTAACATTGAAACTTCTGAATATGAAATAGTCTGCTGGGTCGATGACTCAGGAAATTTAAAAGAAATACAATCAGTGGCTAATGAAGTGATAAATGATCACATTGAAGAAGCTGAAAACCTTTTACTGTTCGGGACTGCAAACGTGAAAGTAAAAGGTAATGAAGTCCTAACTATTGGTTTTAGAAACAGCGAAGCAAATCCCGAAGAAGTAGATGAAGCTATAGATCTATTTGGGTTACATGAAGGGGAGACAATACATTGACATCAGCAAGTGATGCGCCATCTGCGCCAAAGCCATTAAAAGAGTTGGCATTTATATTAAGTAAGTTTGGTTGGAACAAAAGATTTTGCGATCTAACAGAAGAAGAAGTTCACACGTTAATATTTGCCATACAAGAATCGACATCATTAGATAAGGAGATTAAAATTGGGACACTCGAAGAAACCTACTATAAGTCAACAGGCGCTTGGCCTTCTACTTCAATCCCATTCTAATGAAAATCCTATCGCGGATAGCATTACTAAAGCTGTAGACGATGCTATTGTAGCTAATGAAACTAAGCGTGAACGTAGAGCTTATATAGGCGCTTCAAGCATTGGTGATGAGTGCCAACGAAAAATACAATACAGATACCTTAATTACCCAATTGATCCTGATAAGGCTTTCAGCGCAAGAACACTACGCATCTTTCAATTCGGTCATGAAATAGAAGAATACGCTTCTAAATGGCTAAAAGATGCAGGGTTTGATCTGAGAACTGAGCAGTCAGATGGTAAACAGTTTGGATTTTCTATAGCTGATGGCGAAATAAAAGGTCACATAGATGGCGTTGTATGCAGTGGACCAGTTGAAATGGGCTATCCTTCTCTTTGGGAATGTAAGTCAGCAAACGACAACAAGTTTAAGGCGTTCGTTCGTCACGGCGTTGCAAAAGCAAACCCGGTGTATGCTACACAACTAGCGCTTTATCAGACATATATGGAGCTTCACGAAAACCCTGCATTGTTTACTGTGGTTAATAAAAACACGTCAGAAGTTTATTACGAACTCGTTCCATATGATAAAAAATTAGCTCAAGAGGCAAGTGATAAGGCAGTGAATATCTTGACTGCCGCGAAAGCAGGTGACATTCTACCTCGTATTGCTCATAGCAAAGACTTTTTTCTTTGTAAGTTCTGTGAGTTTAGAGAAACTTGCTGGGGAGCTAATCAATGAATATAATGAGTTTTGGCAAGTCACCAAGGGATGTGGCAGAGCGCATTTCTAAAGAAGTGCCTCGTAGTATACAACTACAGACGTTGATAGATACATATCCAGAAGGCGTTCAAAGAGGTAAAGAATTCTATATAGGCTCACTACGAGGCGAAGCTGGAAGGTCTATGGTTATTAATATAGATCAAAGTAGTCCGTGGTTTCTTACAGGTAAAGACTTTGAATCTGGTGATGGAATTGGCGGTATTTGTAAGGTTTTAAAAGAAGGTCGTGGCTATACTTTAAAAGAATGTTTTGATTTATTTGAGGTTTACGTTCAATCTGACTATGTAGCCCCACCTGAAAATATTGTTAAGCCGAACAATCCATCTAACTTTGCAGTCACAACTGCACAAAATGGATTCTCAAAACCTGAACAAAAGAAAAACATTAACCCAAGCACAGAATTTGAGTCAGAATATAACTATACTGATGAGCATGGTGTAGTAATTGTGTCTGTCAGAAAATACTTTGAACGTGACCTAACCGGAGAAATTGTTCGGGATGCTTCAGGTAAGCCTAAAAAGCAGTTCCGTCAATTTATGGAAGGTCGTCAAGGTATTCCTGAACCCAGACCTCTATATAATATCCCGAACATTTTAGGTTCAGATAAAATTATATGGGTGGAAGGTGAGAAGTGCGCAGACGCTTTAAATGCTATTGGTTACAATGCAACCTGCACTATCGGTGGTGCTGGTATGATGTCAGAAAATACAGCGCATAAGTTTGATTTTTCCCCTATGAAGGGCAAGAATTTAATTCTATGGCCTGATAATGATGATGCAGGTAAGAAACTTGCTTTACTTGTAGAAAAACATGCCAAGCTTGCTGGTGCAAAAACAGTTATGATGCTTAAAATCCCATCAACAAAACCTGAAAAGTGGGACGCGGCTGATGCAGTAGATGAAGAATTTAACATTACAAAGATGTTAAGGAAAAATGAGCGAAGCGTAAAGAAACCAATTAATCTGCTTGATGAAAGCCTTTTGATTAATGAATACTTTGTTGGCTCTGCTCCAACACAAAGCTTTTTAATCGGGGATACTATACCTCTTGGAGTTCCATGTGTATTTGCCGCCGCTGGTGATAGTGGTAAAGGCATGATGACGCTAGACTTAGCAATGAAAGTTGCATCTGGAACGTCTATGCAAAGTGCGTTCGGGGGTTTAGTCGCGCAACATGGCGATGTCATATTAATCACAGCAGAAGACGATAAAGACGAAATGCACAGACGTATTGCGCGACTTGATCCTAAAAAATCTCGCGAAACATACAGCCACAAACTCCGTGTATTGCCGTTGCCAAACCTTGGCGGTGTGTTCCCCATCATGCAGAAGTTTGATAACTCATACCTAATGGGTGATGAATTCTCTCGAATTTATGACCAGATGTTAGAGATGGAAACATTAAAGCTAATCGTAATTGACCCTATGGCCTCGTTTGTTCACGCAGATGTCAACGCTGATCCGGCGGCAGGAGCTGCATTCATGAGTTTACTTGCACAGATGGCTACTGAAACTGGTGCTACTGTTATGGTTAATCACCATATGGCAAAGATTAAAGACAATGATCCAGTTACAACACCAGAACAAGCGCGTAATCTTATTCGGGGTACATCTGCTATTGTTGATGGCGTTCGGTCTGCATTTGCGGTCTGGTCTGTCGATGAAGGTACAGGAAAACAACGCTGTCGTGATCTTAATGTAGAATATACGCGTAATGGTGTGTTTGATGGAGCTGTCGTTAAGTCAAATGGTCCTGCAAATAGAGATATTAGACATTTTATCCGTAATCCTGACACTGGACTACTCGAAGATAGGTCACAAGATATAAGGTCTATAACGATGTCACAATCTGTTCGGGATAGAATTAAATACGTTGTTGAGTTTATTCAGATGCGTGAAGCTGATGGTCGTGCAGTAACGCATGGTGGAACAAATACTGGTATATATCATTCTATTCGTGAGTCGGAAGCTATTGAGCCTTGTGTAGTTTATTTGAAAAATGCAGGCCGTGAAACAACTATCAAGAAATCTGTTACTGATGCTCTTGAGATGGGAATGATACGAAAGTATGCCCTATCAACAGGTGGTGATGAGAGGTGGCTTGGCGTTATGGATGGATCACTCGCTAGAGGTGAGTATGAACGTCAAACGGGTCGAGATAATATATAGCAAAAAGGATTAAAAAAATGAATCAGAATAAAATTGAACAATATCAAAACATTTATCGGGAGCTTTGGAAGGCGCAAGTTAAAAAAGATCGTAATGATAATCCAAGATTAAATTCAATATCGCCTAATTATAAAAATCGAAAAGCTTTCATTCCTACTTTAAAGCCAGAAAGCCAACCAATCCCTTATAGATACAGGGAAATGTCAAAAAAGGCTGAAACAATCAACCTTCTATTGCTTCGGGGGTTCGGGGTTAAAGACATTTCTCCAATCATACACACGTCAGAAAAAGATATTAAAATAATTAAAAATCGTTACAAGTTACCTCGGCTCCCTAAGGAAAATTAACGGGATACGCCAAATGGGCCTTGCTGCATTCCAGAACCTGAGAAATTGTTCGGGTTATTTCCGTATTGCTGCGGCTGGTACTGGTTTGACATCGGGGCGAAACCACCATATCCACCTTGATTTTGATTCATTCCGTAGCCGCCAAATTGTTGTGGCTGCGGACGAGACTGCTGATATGGATTTTGCTGGTATCCACCACCTTGCATTCCGTATTGCTGGTAAGGTGATTGCATTGGCTGCTGTCCGTAACCCGAATAATTCATAGGTTGCTGCATTCCATAATTCTGCTGCGGGCGCTGCTGACCATAACCTGAGAAATTGTTCGAGTTACCATACTGCTGCTGACCATAATTCTGCTGCATACCGCCATAACCAAAGTTCTGCTGCGGTCGCTGCATTCCACCATAACCCGAATAATTCATTGGCTGCGGGCGCTGCATCATCTGAGGGAATCTAGGTCTTTGGAATCCACCCATAATACCTTGAGGTCTTTGCGGAGGTCTTTGAGGAAATCCACCAAACATTCCCATACCCGTAGGTCTTTGACCGCCAATACCCATACCCATGTTTGGCTGAAACCCAGAGTTAAAATACCTCTGATTTTCTTGGTACTTTTGATTTGCGCCATAAGTGTTAATTAAGTTTTTTTGATCTGGAGTTAATCCACCCATAAAATCATCAAAAGCAGATTGATTAAAATTAGGTTTTATCATACCAAAGTCTGCTGTCATTGAATTGTTAGGATTCATTGGTTCGTCCCCAAAAATCCGCTTTACCTTGTCGGGATCAAAAGAAGAAAAACTAGGTTGAGATTGATTAGTTTTAAGGGGTGGTTGACCAGAAAATGAAGTTGTGTAATTTCTACGTTCATCTCTAAACTGTTCAAAAGTTTGATTTTCAGTCGGCAAAACAACACGGCCCATAAATCCGTTGGCTCTTTGATCTGCGGCTTCTTTCTTTAGTCTGTCATATTCGCTTCTTATCGGATCAGAAGAAGGAAAACTAGGTTGGCTAAACGGCATAGGTCTAATTGATTTTGCGTAAGGTGAGGCTATCATGTATAATCTCCGAGTGAACTTGTTCGGGTTATACCATTTATTTAGTTTTCGATCAATAATTGATTGACTGTGAATTTGTGTTGTTTATAAAAGCACGGCAA
>CAXBGJ010000211.1:0-6122 GCA_963975045.1 uncultured Marinomonas sp.
GTTTCAGACTCATTACAAATAATAGAAAAGGCGCCTAAGCGCCTTTTCTATTATTCACTAAAGTTCATGATGACTATAACGCAACTACAAGACAAACAAATGGTGTTTTTTCTTACCTAACTTAACAAGGAAGTATTTGCCGTAATAGCCATTCTCAGATTTAAAAATATCCGCAGCACTCATGTTGTCATCAAGTCCCTTCGCCACTCCATTTACGAATACTGAGTTTCGCTGCAGCGCATCCTTAACTTGCTTCCCACTCGCAGCCAAACCTGAATCCGCCATTAAAGAGGTTAGAGGCACTGAAGTCAGCTCAATTCCAGACAACGAACTACTCGGCAATCCATCTTGTTGTATTTGAGCTAAATCCTGCTCACTCAATGAATCAACATCACCGCTAAACAAAGCTTGAGTAATGCGCTCTGCCGCTTGAAGACCGTCGTCGCCATGAACAAGCTTAGTAACCTCACGCGCCAAGATAGATTGACCTTGTGGCTTACCACCGCCTTCTTGATCTTGCTTTTCAATTCCTTCAATTTCTTCAACAGATAAGAAAGTAAAGTATTTCAAGAATTTATAGACATCAGCATCAGCAGTATTCAACCAAAACTGATAAAAAGCATATTGGCTAGTTTTATTCGAATCCAACCAGATTGTACCCGTTTCAGTTTTACCAAACTTAGCCCCATCGGACTTTGTCACCAAAGGCATGGTCAAACCAAAAGCTTGATTGCCATTTTGACGACGAGTCAAATCAGTTCCACCAGTGATATTCCCCCACTGATCACTGCCACCAATCTGTAGCGTACAATTATGCCGTCTATTCAGCTCTGCAAAATCATAAGACTGCAGAATCATGTAAGTAAACTCGGTAAACGAGATTCCCTCACCTTCGCGGTTGATACGCTGTTTCACCGATTCTTTTTGGATCATGGCATTTATAGAAAAATGCTTACCGACATCACGTAAAAAATCTAAAATACTAAGGTCTTTCGTCCAGTCATAGTTATTAACAACCTCAGCACTATTTTTTTCATTATTAAATTCGATAAATTGACTAACTTGCGTCCGCAACTTCTCTACCCATTCAGCAACCACTTCAGGGCCATTTAACTTACGCTCAACCGCCTTAAAACTTGGATCACCAATTAAACCAGTCGCACCACCAACTAACGCTAATGGTTTATGGCCTGCTAATTGAAAGCGCTTAAGCATCAACAGTGGCACCAAACTACCAATGTGCAGACTATCTGCGGTAGGATCAAAGCCACAATAAAGAGTCCGACTTCCGCCATCTAGATGTCTTCTCAGCTCATCTTCTGCCGTCATTTGGGCGATAAGTCCGCGAGCTTGCAAGTCATTTAAAAGGTCTTTACTGCTAACAGTCATTATTTTGATCCATATCCTAGTTAGTTTATCGTACTTAAGCATTCAATTATAAAAGTAATGTTGGTAGGATTATAAGGCTTTATTAAAGATTTTTGGGTACGCATTTTGATCAAACTATTACCAACAAAGCATTTATTGCTAATTTCTGCTGTAAGTGTAGTCCTCGCCGTAGTGCTTTTAGCCCTGCCAGACGAGGAAACAATCGACAATAGCCTCATATCCCTCGAAGCAAACTTTGAGGTAATAGACCAGTCTAAGCTGATGCTTAATGACTTGCAGACGCTCACACCTTCAACTAACACGGCAGCATCAACTTCATTTTTTACCAACAACATAAATCCAACTTACGATATCTCAACACCGGACGCCTTAGTAAAAAAGAACAGCCCACCGACATTTAAGGAACAAACTGCCGAGGTTAAGTCAGGCGACTCACTCTCCAAAGTGCTATCTAATAAGGGCATATCAGCACAAGATATATACAAAGTGTCTCTGGCCGATAAAAAACAAAAAACATTATTACAAATGAGGCCGGGGCAAAAGCTAAACTTCACCACCAATGAAGCTTCTGGCGAGCTCACCAGACTGACACTTATTTTAAACCGCTTAGACAGCGTCACCTTTGAACGTAATGACAATGAATTCAGCAGAACCGATACATCCAGAACACCAGAAATCGTTCAGACCTATAAAGAAGCCGAAATAAATAGTTCACTGTTTGTTGACGGATTAAGGTCAGGTATTGAGCAAGCGCTCTTAATCGAGCTTGCCAATATTTTTGGCTGGGATATTGATTTCGCTTTGGACATACGTAAAGGCGACAGTCTAAGTATGCTATACGAAGAAAAATTTCTTGATGGCGAAAAAATTGGACACGGCAATATTATCGCCGCCCAATTCATTAATAATGGTCGAACTTATCAAGCTATTAGATACAAAACAGGAAAAGGCGCCAACTACTACACCCCTGACGGTATGGCCATGCGCAAGGCCTTCATACGGACACCTGTGGATTTCACTAGAATTTCATCTAAATTCAACCCCAACAGATTGCACCCAATCTTCAAAACTAGTAGACCTCACCGAGGTGTGGATTACGCGGCGGCCAGCGGAACACCTGTCAAAGCTGCTGGCGATGGAAAAATCTCATTCGCTGGAAAACAAAATGGTTATGGCAATGTTGTTATTATTGACCATGGACGGGGCTACCAAACACTGTATGCTCACTTAAGGGGCTTTGCGAGAGGCACCAAACGTGGCGCAAAGGTACAACAAGGCAGAATAATCGCCTATGTGGGACAAACTGGCTGGGCAACAGGCCCTCACCTACATTATGAATTCAGAATAAATGGAACGCATAAAAACCCAGTAACCGTCAGACTACCAAATGACGACCCCATGCCTAAAGACGATTTAAAGAAGTATCTTCCTTATGCGAAACAAGTTGTCACCACATTGTCCAACTCTCACTCACCTTCATTTGCTCAAAAACTTGCCTCTCTTAAAAACTAACCAACAAGAAAGCAAAAAAAAAGCAGCCAACCGGCTGCTTTTTATAAATCACGACACAATTTCAAATTAGATAGCGCCGTTAACAAACTCTACTAGTTGAGATTTAGATACTGCACCGACTTTAGTGGCAACCACTTCACCACCTTTAATGATAAGTAAAGTAGGGATACCACGAACATTGTATTTCGGAGCTGTCTCTTGGTTTTCATCAACGTTAAGCTTTACAACTTTTACTTTACCCAGGTATTCGGCAGCGATATCTTCCAAAACTGGCGCAATCATCTTGCACGGTCCACACCATGGAGCCCAAAAATCAACAATAACTGGAATTTCTGAATTCAGCACTTCTTCTGCAAATTGAGCATCTGTGATTTGGATTGTATTTTCACTCATAATAAGTTCCTCAAAATCTATGTTTTAACCAATGAATATGGCCTAGTATACCACTAAATGATTAGGGTAAAAATGCGTTATATCTAATTAACCCAATAGTAGAACGCTATAACATCAAGGAACGAATAACCGTTGGAAGCTCAAGTAAAGAATGCACTTCTGCATTTGAACGCCCCCCCCATTCATCCTCCCAGCGCTGCGCACCATGACGATTAAACCAAACACTTCTTGCCCCTGCATTGGATGCACCAAACACATCATCTATCGGATGGTCACCAATATGAATGAGTTGAGTCAAATCCACTCCAGCACTTTTGGCAGCAAAAGAAAATAGGTCAACTGAAGGCTTTGCAATACCAACCTGATCAGCTCGAACCGCAAAATCAAAATACTGACCTAGCCCGACATAAGGGTGATACACATCGGCATTACCATTCGTTATGACGGCTAAAGAGTAATCCTGATGTAACTCCTCCAACACATCGACTACATGGGGATAAAGATCTACTTTCTGACGCCATTCACAAAAATGGGCCAATGCCGCTTCCGCAACCAAATTCGCCTCTTCAGAAGGCAAACCAAACTGCTTTAGCGCCAATTTATAAATAGACAGACGCAGAGCCGTTAAATTCGAAGACATTGCTGGACTTTCAGCTAACACTTTTTGCTTTAACGTTTCTCGGGCAGACAAAGAGTACTGCTGTGAAAAACCAGGAAAACGCTCTTCAAACCAAGACTCCATGGCATATTCCGCACGCATAATCACAGGCGCGACATCCCATAAGGTATTGTCTAAGTCAAAGGTGATAAGAATACTCACGGCAGTAACCTCAATAAAATCGCACTCAATAGATCGGCAATATATTGAAGAAACATAGCGCCTTTGTCTTTATTGAACGCCGATTCGCTTTCAGCACCCAAAACCAAAACACCGCATTTTTTAATTTCTCCACCTTCACGTGAAAGAAGAGGCAGAACCGCAATGGAACGAATCGAGTCAGCATCATCAGAAAAGAGAAAACGCATTTCATTAGCAGGCAGGACACCACAAAAACAATCAACGAAACCTGCCGCATGAGACAAAAACACGTCGTCATCCACCAGCAAATGACTTCTAACCGCACTGTCTGGAAATTCACCGTACAAAACTAAAGCATGATGAGATACTTCAAAACCATCTCTTACCATATCATCCACAACAACAGCAAGGTCATCCAAAGAGCTGCACGTAAGCCCCGCCAGCACCAAACGACGACTCTTTTGCATTGTAGATTCATTTTCGCGAGCCACTTCGACAAGACGCTCAAACTGCCCTTTATAATCCGCTGTAGACTGTCTTAATAAATTCACTTGGTATTCAAGTAATGAGACCACCTTCCCATTAATAGGATGAGGAAGTGTCAGACTCTCCAACAAATCAGAATGCCGACTAAAGAAATCCGGCGTTTTTGACAAATATTGAATTACTTCCTCTTCTCTCATAATTCCTCTATAGGTAAATTTGACCTTCAAACACTTTTTCAGCAGGCCCAGTCATAAAAATTGGCTGATCTTCACCCTGCCATTCGATATGTAAGTCACCGCCGCGTAAATGTGCCGTCACGTTAGGTGACAACCAGCCCTGTTTAATGCCAGCCACAACAGCCGCACACGCACCCGTTCCACAAGCCTGAGTTTCACCGACACCACGCTCGTAGACACGCAAGTTAATCTCTGCTGAATTAATCACTTGCATAAAACCAACATTCACATTTTTAGGAAAACGTTCATGACATTCAATAAGCGCACCAACCGTTGCAACGAGCTCATCAGTCAGCTGATCTACTTTAATAACCGCATGAGGGTTACCCACCGACACTGGCGTCATTAAATAATCATTTTCTCCAGCGGCAATACTATAGAGCCCCTCGCAAGGGTCAGCTATAAATGGTAAATCTTTTGGCTCAAAGCTTGGCGATCCCATGTCTACCGTGACCAACCCATCATCTAGCACACGTAACTGGATAGCTCCGCACTTTGTTTCAACATTAATAATACGCTTATTCGTTAATTCTCTATCAAGTACAAATTTAGCGAAACAGCGAGCACCATTTCCACAATGCTCGACTTCACAGCCGTCAGAGTTATAAATTCGATAGCGAAAATCCATATCTGGATGTGAAGGCGGCTCCACCACTAAAAGCTGATCAAAACCAATCCCCCAGTTTCGATCACTCAATCGTTCAATTTGCTGCTTATTAAAAAACACTTTACGAGACACCGCGTCAACAACAACAAAATCATTGCCCAACCCATGCATTTTGGTAAATTTTAACAACACGACACTCTCCTTAGTCTGGCAAAATTTGTTCACCAGCTAACTGATGCTCAATCGTTTCACGGGCACGAATCAAATACGTTTTATCACCGTCAACCATGACTTCCGCCGCACGGTTACGACTGTTGTAATTTGAGGACATAGTAAAACCATAAGCACCAGCTGAACGAACCGCTAAAAGATCACCTGCCTGAATATCAAGTTCACGATCTTTGCCTAAAAAATCACCTGTTTCACAAATCGGTCCGACTAAATCATAAGCACGTTTACCTTCCGGTGTCGGTAGCAAGGATACTGGCACTATATTCATCCAAGCACCATACAAAGCAGGACGAATAAGATCATTCATCGCCCCATCAATGATGGCGAAATTCTTATGCGGATTGCATTTTAAAAACTCAACCTGAGTCAGTAAGACACCCGCGTTGGCTGCAATCGAACGACCTGGTTCAAATGCTAATTCCAAATCCATACCTTTTACTTTATCCAGTAAAAGCTTTGCATATTCTGC
>CAXBGJ010000212.1:0-6116 GCA_963975045.1 uncultured Marinomonas sp.
TTTGCGGAAATGGTTTGCTTGGTGGTGTCGGAATGTCGAATTGTCGGATCACGGTCGTTCCTCCCTCATGCCGACCTACGTTTTGTGGTATTGCATGTAGGTCGTGATTTATCGCGACGAAAACTCTTGGCATTGTTTGATTAACGCGTCGATGTTCATGTGTTGCTCGGTGCTGTCGGCGAGCCGGTCGATTTCGCTGTTTCGGTGTTGATCGTAATCGAAGTCTTGTCCTTGTTTGACGCCAGCCCAGTTTAATAATGTTTTCAGTGCTTCAGGGTGGTCAAAAATCCCATGCAGATATGTGCCGATAATATTGTTGTCTTCGGAGATAAAACCTTCTTTTTCACCCTTTTCGAGTGTGGCGAAGTGGCTTACGTAAGATGAAAACTTCGAAACCCCCGAGTGAATTTCATAGCCTGTTAGTTCGGCCTTTTGTTCACTAAACGCCAGCTTACCTTGTCGTTGTTTTAGTTGTTTATCTTTTTCCAATACCGTTTCCATCGGAATGAAACCGAAGCCTTTTGATTGGGTGTTAGCGTGTTGGCTTTCCAATCCTAACGGATCAGACAGTTGCTCGCCGAGCATTTGAAAGCCGCCGCAAATTCCGATGATTTTTCCGCCGTATCTCAAGTGTTTGTTTAAGTAGTTTTCCCAGCCTTCTTGGCGTAAAAATGCGAGATCACTTTGCACGCTTTTGCTGCCAGGTAAAATCACTAAGTCGGCTGGTGGAATAGGCTCGTTGGCGCCAACCAATGTGACCTGTACATTTGGATGCAAGCGAAGTGCGTCCCAATCTGTGTGATTGCTAGTGCGAGGCATAATAGGAATGACCACATTGAGCTGGGTGTCTGCGCTGTTTTTTTGCGGGCTTTTTGCGACGGCGTCTTCAGACTCTAAGTGAAAGCCTTTTAAATAGGGTAAAACACCAAGCACAGGTTTCCCTGTGCGCTCTTCTAGCCAATCTAAGCCAGATTGCAGCAAGCTGATATCGCCTCGAAAGCGATTAATGACAAAGCCGATGACGCGGTTTTGTTCGCTTTGGCTGAGTAAGTCCAAGGTGCCGACGAGGTGTGCAAAAACGCCACCTTTGTCAATGTCGGCGATGATAATAACGGGGCAATCGATGCTTTCTGCAAAGCCCATATTAGCAATGTCGCGAGCGCGTAAATTTATTTCGGCTGGGCTGCCAGCGCCTTCTATTAGAACGGCTTGATATTGATTAGCGAGTTTATAATAGGAATCTAACGCGGCGACTTTGGCGATGCTTTTGTATTCGTGATAACCCACTGCGTCCATGTTGCCGATGGCTTTGCCTTGAATAATGACTTGCGCGCCGGTGTCTGTGTTGGGCTTGAGTAAAATCGGGTTCATGTCCACATGCGGCTCAAGCCCTGCCGCGTAGGCTTGGACGGCTTGAGCTCGACCAATCTCGTTGCCATCTTGCGTAACAGCACTGTTCAGTGCCATGTTTTGTGGCTTAAACGGAGCGACGTGAATACCGCGCCGGACGAATAAACGGCATAAGGCGGTGACGAGAGTACTTTTTCCGGCGTCCGAGGTGGTGCCTTGGATCATTAAACTAAAGGCTGGCATTCAGGTTCATCACGCTTTAAATCAATTAGGTGATAGAATTCTACCCTACCTTCTTGTCTTGTTAAGTGAAAAAACGACCTATATTTATGATCCTTTCTAATTTAGACAGTATTTTTGATGGTTTCTTTTACGATTTCTTTGGGGTGTTCTTCACCACCAGTGTGATTCTGCTCGCCGCGTTGGTGCTGGATCGTCTGCTAGGCGAGCCTAAAAGTTGGCATCCACTTATTTGGTTTGGCCGCTGGGTTGACCTTTGTCGTCAATATACTCAATTGCCTTTAGACGCGAGTCCGTTGCGACAACGAATGGCGGGGGGGCTGGCTTGGCTGATTGCGGTGTTGCCTTGGTTATTGATTCTGATTGGACTGCTTTATTTATCGCCAGATTGGCTGGATAACGTGTTGTCGGTGTTGGTGCTGTATTTCGCCATCGGTTGGCAAAGTCTACGTGAACATGCTTTGGCGATTTATACGCCTTTATCCGCGCCGTCGCTTAACGCTGAGAACCGTACTGAAAAACTCGATGAAGCGCGCCTTGCGGTGAGTTATATCGTCAGCCGTGATACACAAAATTTAGACGAATCTGCCGTGGCGAAAGCCGGCATTGAGTCGGTATTGGAAAATGGCAGCGATGCGATTTTTGCGCCGATTTTTTGGTTCTTAATATTGGGGGCGCCGGGCGTGCTCTTGTATCGTTTGGCCAATACCTTAGATGCCATGTGGGGGTATAAAACGGCGTCTTTATTGTATTTTGGTTGGTTCGCGGCGCGCTTTGATGATGTGTTAAATTATTTACCCGCGCGATTGGTGGTGTATACCTACGCAGCTTGTGGCCATTGGCATGCGGCCATTCGCAGTTCTCGTCGTCCTTCTGCTCGTTGGAAGAGCCCAAATGCAGGTCCTGTGATGGCCGCCGGTGCGGGTGCATTAGGGGTTAAATTAGGTGGTGAAGCGCCGTATTTTGGAAAAATGGAAACCAGACCTATTCTTGGTGAGAGTGAAGGCGATATGCCAACGCCCACACATTTAAAAGAGGCTATTTTACTGGTGGATAAAAGCGTGGTTTTATGGGGATTGGTCATATGTCTGTTGGTTTAATGTCTTCTCAACGAATGTCCTCTACATTAGATTTAGAACCACCAAAGCATGGTGGGGATCTGGCTTATTGGCAACGAAAGGTGGGTGATAAAGCGCTGAATTGGTTGGATTTGTCTTCAGCGTGTAATCGTGAGCCTTGGCCTATTCCTCAAATGGAGTCGTCTTTATGGATGGATTTACCGGATCAAGTGACCTTGCTTGACGTTGCTGAAGGCTATTACGGTTGTCGGCCTATTGCGATTGGTGCAGGCTCTCAGCATATTATTGAATCTTTGCCTATTCTGCTTCGTGAGTCCAAACCGTTAAGCGATCTGCGCGTTGTTGTGCCTCGCATTGGTTATCAAGAACACGCGTTTGCTTGGAAGAAATGGGGTTATGAGCTTGCTTATTATGACATGCTGGAAGAGTTACTTGAGCAGAATTTTGCGGTCGCCGTAGTCATTCAGCCGAACAATCCAACGGGAGAATGGGCGTCAGCGTCTACGTTATCGGCGCTGATTGATCACGCTGAAAAGCAAGGTGCGAGTTTGGTGGTTGACGAGGCCTTTATTGATCCTTGCCCTGAGTTAAGTCTGTTGGCTGACGTAACGCAATCTCATTGGCCTGAGTCTCTATTTGTCCTGCGGTCGGTTGGTAAATTTTTTGGTCTGGCTGGCGCGCGCGTGGGTTTTGTGTTTTGTGCGAAGAAATGGCAAGGCGCTTTAAAAAATATTTTAGGTCCTTGGCCTGTCGCGACACCGAGCTTGCACCTAGTAAGTTTGGCGTTTGCCGATGTGGCTTGGCAAGAGCAAGCATTGCAATCTTTAAGCGTGCGACAAGCCGTGTTTATCGAACGTGTCATGCCCAAATTTAATACCATTTTTGATTCCCAAGAGCGTGTGGTAAATCCATTATTTATTACTTGGACTCTCGAAAGCCATGAATACGCCGTGCAAGTTTTTGAAATGCTGCATCAGATTGGTATTCATACTCGCTTGGGCGATGATTGGATTCGTGTGGCGTTGCCAGCGATGAACGAAATAGACGGCTTGGATAAAGCATTGATTCGGCTATTAAAAAGCGCAGGAGGGCGGGAATTGGCATGAAACATTTAGTGCTTGGCGGTGTACGCAGTGGAAAAAGTGCCTTTGCTCAAGAGCAAGTGGCCGCTTCCGGTAAGCCTGTTTGTTATGTCGCGACCTCTCAAGTGTGGGATGACGATATGGCCGATCGGGTGCGTTTGCATAAAGAGAATCGCCCTCAAGAGTGGCAATTAATAGAAGAACCATTGGCGCTGGCGGACGTGTTAAATAGAATGAACTCAGCGGATCAGGCGGTGATTGTAGAGTGCTTTACCCTGTGGATAACGAACTTATTGTGCTTAGAAGATGAGACTCGATTACAGCAAGAAAAAGCCGCATTACTGGACGCCGTCGAGCAGTTTCAAGGAGACTTGGTCTTGGTCTCCAGCGAAGTGGGTTTGGGGATTATGCCGATGAATGCGCTTGCTAGGTGCTTTGGTGATGAGGCTGGTGCGATGAACCAAGCATTGGCTAAATTGTCCGATCGGGTAACTTTTGTTGCGGCAGGGCTGCCTATGCCGTTAAAATCCCCACCCTTCTAATGTAATTCAATATTTTTGGTAATAATGAGTGGTTTCTATCATTATAGATATTGAAACACGATAACCGATAGCTTAATAAAGCGTAGGAGCCTTGATGATCCCTTATTCAAAAGATTTTCCAGTATCATGGGAAGAGTTGCATAGAAATGCGCGTGCTTTGTCTTGGCGATTGCTTGAGCAAGGTCCTTGGAAAGGCATTATCGCCATTACTCGCGGTGGTTTGGTGCCAGCGGCTATTTTATGTCGTGAAATGGACATTCGTTTGATTGATACCATTTGTATTGTCAGCTATGGCGCTGACGAACAAGGCGACGCGGCGATGAAACAGGGCGAATTGAACGTTCTGAAAGGTGTGGAAGGGGACGGCGAAGGTTTTATCCTAGTCGATGACCTGGTAGACACGGGACGCACTGCCGCAAAAGTACGTGAAATGTTGCCAAAAGCGCACTTTGCAACGATTTATGCCAAGCCTGCCGGTAAACCATTGGTGGATACTTTCATCACTGAAGTGAGCCAAGATACTTGGATTCGTTTCCCTTGGGATATGGAGTATACGTTTTCGACGCCGTTAGCGGATCGTCAGGAAAAATAAGCATTACTTCTCCTGCCTATGCCATCTCATTGCTTTACAGTAGAAAACGAGAGATATTGCAAAATTACACAAAACTCTCGTTTTTTTTACATCATTTTAAGCTAACTTTACTCCTAGAATTATTTATAAAAAACACCGTTTAAAAAACCGTGTTCTTATGGTCATCAACGAAAAACATAATAGGATTTTACTATGTGGCAGACGCTAACACGAGTTGTGCTTGCAGGGCTTTTATCGTTTGCAACGATATTGCCTGCGTGGGCTGAAGGCACCGTTGCCCGAGCTCAATTTTCAACCGATGTTATTGATCGAGAGCCGATTGATGATATCGGCCCCGTTGTAAAAGTAGAGTATGGTGAAATCCAACGTATCTATTTTTTCACGGATTTACGAGCCATGTCTGGAGGCCAAGTGATTCACCGTTGGAAATTGGACGGGGAAGAACAAGCGGATGTGGCTTTTGATATTGGTGGTGATCGCTGGCGTGTTTGGTCAAGCAAGCGTTTGATGCCTGGGTTTGATGGTAAGTGGAGCGTGGATATTGTGCTTGATGGAAATATCGTTGAGACACACTCATTTGATTATGTGGATGAATATTAACCACTCAGTTTCGGTTCGGCGTGATTAACTAAACGTTATTAATAAGGACAGTTATGCCTCATATACGTGTACGCGGCTTAGCATTTGACGAACTAGAGTCTGTTGCTGACATATTGATTGAAAATTTGGCAGAAATGACGGACACGCCTAATTCGCATTTTACGCTTGAGTATCAGCCAACGACCTACCTTGCCGTGGGCGGCGCTTCTCCTGCCTATCCCTTTTTTGATGTGCTGTGGTTTGATCGAGACGATGAAGTAAAACAAAAAGTTGCTTTGATCATCGAAGAATTGATAAGACCCTTGGTCGACAGTGGACAAGACATCACCGTGTTGTTTCACGACCTACAAGGCAAAGATTATTACGAAAACGGTGAGCATTTTTAGTTATTAGTACGACCCCCTCCCAACCTCCCCCTTAGCAGGAGGAGGAGCTGAAGAGTGACCCCCTCCCAACCTCCCCCTTAGCAGGGGGAGGAGCTGAAGAGTGACCCCCTCCCAACCTCCCCCTTGACAGGGGGAGGAGCTGAAGAACAACCCCCTCCTGACAGGTGAGGGGCTAGGTACTATTTTTTTGTTCCCTCCCCTTATCTTCAAGGGGAGGGCTAGGGTGGGGTTAATAAGGTTACTTC
>CAXBGJ010000213.1:0-6113 GCA_963975045.1 uncultured Marinomonas sp.
CGTAATGCTCGGCAATTAAGTTGCCAAAGGCCAATGGCACGGCCGTCATGTATTGCAAGCAATGGTCGCGGTCTGCGGCGTTGGCCAATGGACCGGATTTGGAAATAATGCGAATCGCGGATTCGTGAGTGCGAATGACGATTTTATCGATATCGGCCAAACGATCTTTGACTTGAGCATGTAAGGTTACCGCGGCTTCAGCGGCCGTTTGTGCATGGAATTCCGCAGGGAAAGAAATCTTAAACAAGATGTTTTCCATGACGTAGGTGCCATAGTCCTGAGAGAATGAAAATTGACGTTGAGCGTCTGGTTTGATGGCTTGGTCTTTGTTGGTTTTCGCAAAAGACACATCGTAAAAGCCCCATTGCTGCGCGGTTAGCACGCTAGGAATGCCCATTTCACCACGCATCGACATATCTGCTAAACGCACAGCTCGTGATGTCGCATCACCCGCAGCCCACGATTTACGTGATCCCGCGTTTGGCGCATGACGATAAGTTCTTAATGCCGAGCCATCAACCCACGCTTGTGAAATGGCGGCCATGATTTGCTCTCGGTCGCCGCCCATCATCTTGGTCACCACAGCGACAGATGCGACTCGTACCAATAGCACGTGACATAAACCCACGCGATTAAAAGAGTTTTCTAACGCGATGACACCTTGAATTTCGTGTGCCATTACCATGGCTTCTAATACTTCTCGCATCGTTAATGGTGCGTCACCATTGGACAATCGAACTTGAGACAAATGATCGGCCACGGCCAAAATGCCACCCAAGTTGTCTGATGGATGCCCCCATTCGGCTGCCAACCAAGTGTCGTTGTAATCCAACCAGCGAATGATACAACCAATGTCCCACGCGGCTTTTACTGGGTCGAGCGACAACGAGGTGCCTGGCACGCGCGCGCCATTTGGTACCACAGTACCTTGTACGATGGGTCCTAAGTGCTTGGTACATTCCGGGAAGCGCAAAGCCAGCAGCCCACAACCAAGTGTGTCCATTAAGCAGTTACGGGCCGTGTCGAGTGCTTCTTGGCTTTCGACTTTAAAATCAATGACATAGTCAGCAATGTCCTGAATGACTTGATCGTAATCAGGGCGGTTATTTAACTCTACGTTGTTGCTCATGTTTTATCCTTTAAATGTGAAACCTTTCACGACTACTGTGCTTGTCAATACTTTGTTAAAAACAGACTCAAAATGCTCATTTATAATCTATAGACTCCGCTTTTTCGTCTGTTTTTGCCTCGTCTTGTCTCCGCTCGTGACGTCGTGCAAAGGTCTCAATGTGTTTGTCTGTTGGTTGATTTTTATGCTGCTGTTGAATTAATGGCGTTGGTCGATGTCCACCCATTCGGAATGATCGGGGCCGATGTAGTCGGCACTGGGTCGAATAATACGATTGTTGGCGCGTTGTTCCATGACGTGGGCGGCCCAGCCTGTGACTCGCGAACATACGAAAATAGGCGTGAACAGTTTGGTCGGAATGCCCATAAAGCGATACGCGCTGGCGTGGAAGAAATCGGCGTTACAGAAAAGTTTTTTCTCGCGCCACATCACGGCTTCACAGCGTTCGGATACAGCGTACAAATGATCATCACCCACTGCTTCACTGAGCTTTTTAGACCATTTTTTGATGATGTCATTACGCGGATCTCGTTCACTGTAAATGGCGTGGCCAAAGCCCATGATTTTTTCTTTGTTGGCGAGCTTTTGCAGTAATGCCGCTTCGGCTTCGTCGGCAGATTTCCACGGTTCTATCATGTCCATGGCCGCTTCATTTGCGCCGCCGTGTAACGGCCCGCGTAAGCTCCCGATGCCACCAGTAATACAAGAATGCATGTCCGATAACGTCGACGCGCAAACACGAGCGGTAAAGGTCGATGCGTTGAATTCATGTTCTGCATACAAGATCAACGACGTGTTCATCACTTTTGTGTGCAGCTCGCTTGGTTCTACATCATGCAGCATGGTTAAGAAATGCCCAGCCAAAGACGGCACGTGAGCATTGTGAGTGTTAATACGAACCCCATCGTGAGTAAAACGATACCAATACACGACCATGGCAGGCAGCGTGGCGATCAACCGATCTGCAGTGTGTAATCCTAATGAGGGTTGTTTCTCGAAAGGCAGCTCTGGCTCAAGATTGCCTAAAAAAGAACAGCCAGTACGCATTACATCCATTGGATGAGCGCTTTTTGGAATAAGCTCCAAAACAGTTTTCAGCTCTTCTGGCAGGCTGCGCAAACTCATCAACTTGTGTTCGTAGTCGTGTAGCTGAGTTCGGTTCGGTAAGGCACCATACAACAACAGGTACGCCACTTCTTCAAAGCTGGCTTTGTCGGCGAGTACATCAATATCGTAACCACGATAGGTTAACCCTGCAGCGGCTTTGCCCACGGTACAGAGTGCGGTTTCTCCTGCGCTTTGGCCTCGTAGACCGGCGCCAGAAAGTATTTTAGCCATTTGGGTTCTCCTTTTTTATTCTTAATGGAAAGGTTAGCTAATGTCACTGATGACTTTTTTATTTGATGTTTTACTCTTATTTATTTGATGTTTTACTCTTATTTTTTTGAGAAAAGTGCGTCCAGTTTGTCTTCGTATTCGTGATAATTTAGGAACTCATAAAGCTCGTTACGGGTTTGCATTGTGTCGACAACGTCACGCTGATGACCGTCGTTTAATAAATGTTGATAGACGTTAAGTGCGGCTTTGTTCATGGCACGAAAGGCACTCAAAGGGTAAAGCACTAAATCCACACCGACGCTGGCGAGTTCTTCTTTGCTGAACAATGGAGTGGCGCCAAACTCGGTAATATTCGCTAAGACAGGGACTTTTACGGCGGCGACAAACTCTTTGTATTGTTCCAAAGTAATCATGGCTTCTGGGAAAATCATGTCGGCCCCAGCGTCGACACAAGCGATGGCGCGTTCGATGGCGGATTCCATACCTTCAACGGCTAATGCGTCGGTACGCGCCATGATGACAAAGTTGTCGTCAACACGTGCATCAACACAGGCTTTAACACGATCAACCATTTCGTCTTGGCTAACAATGGCTTTATTTGGACGATGGCCGCAGCGCTTTTGTTGTACTTGGTCTTCGATGTGGATTGCCGCCGCACCGGCTTTTTCCATTTGCTGAATGGTTCTGGTGATGTTAAATGCGCCACCAAACCCTGTATCGATATCAACCAATAATGGCAGCTCTGAGGCAGAAGTAATACGGCGTACATCTTCCAGCACATCGTGTAAATCGGTCATGCCCAAATCTGGTAAGCCATAAGAGGCGTTGGCAACACCGCCACCTGATAAATAAATCGCGTGATGTCCGGTTTGTTCCGCCATCATGGCGCAATAGGCGTTGACGGCACCAACAACCTGTAAGGGGGATTGTGTTGCGACGGCTTGTCTAAAGCGGGCGCCAGCTGAAAGTTTTGTCATCGTTTTCCTCTCTTATTTTTTAATGAGAAGCGAGGGCGGTTTGCTCCATCGCTTGCTTTAATAGCTGACTGGCGCGACTGATATGTCGGCGCATAAGCAACTCGGCCAAATCACCTTCGTGATTGGCTATCGCATCTAAAATGGCTCTGTGTTCTCGCAATGCTTGGCGAGGATCACTACGTTGATCGGCGGTATGTCGACGATACATGCGGATCACGGCATACAATTCTTCGGTCAAAAGGCGAATGAGTTTGGCATTACCGCTAGCGTGAATAATTCGCAAGTGGAAATCGTCGTTGCCGCCTTGTTGTACGTAATGCTCATCTTGGTTGTCATCTAAATAGGCTTGATGCTTATCGAGTAGGGCATACAAACTGCGGACTTCGTTGGCGTGCATAGTGATGGCTGCGAGTCTTGCCGCCATGCCTTCTAGGGCTTCACGCATCGTGAAAGTGTCAAGCATGTCTTGTATGTTCAGCTCGATAACCCGAGCCCCAACATTGGCGGTGCGTGTTACCAGGCCAAGGCCTTCTAACTTGACGATGGCTTCTCTTAATGGCCCACGGGAAACACCGTATTGTTTGGCGAGTTCCGGCTCCGATATTTTACTGCCTTGAGGGATATGGCCTTGCACTATGGCGCTGGTAAGCTGCTGGGCAATATCTTCTGACAAGGTGGCAGACTTGATGGAAATAAGGTTCGTCATAAGAGAATAAAATACTTCATTGTTGACAATGTGCCTATTTATAGCCGTGTTTTACGACTTTATCAAGTTAGATTGTCGACAATTTTTGATTTTATAGCTTATCCTTTAGTCGTACCCCCTTGGTTTTTTAATACAGTAACGACCGGTAACATTGTGTTTATTAAGTGGTTTTTAGGTTTTATTCGATAGAATTACTTGGATGGGATTAAAAAACTGATAAAGTCAGAGAGTGAGGTTACATCGTATTTTTATCAGATGTGTCGACAATCGTATCCTGTGGATTGATGTCTGGATAAACCAATAGCTAAGGAAAAATATGAAGAAGATTAAAAATGAAGTGGCGCTGAGTAAAAAAGCCATTCAAGTTGGCGAAAATTACGCGCTGAAACGAGGTTATGACGGTTTTTCTGCCACCATGTCAGCGAATGAAAAAACAGAGTCTATTTATCGATTATTAGTGCTCGACAAGCTGATTGTTGGCCTACCAGCAGACAAAGAAGACCTGCCCAGTATGAAGCACAAATTGGCGTTGTGGATTCAAAAGCATCTACCAAAAGACGATCCACTGTTGAAATAGATATTGATAAATCCAATCACGTTCAAACTGTCATTCATCTTGTTAGAAATCGTCTAATATTTTACTACTTCGGGGAAGTCGACAATGGCTTGCTCGAATTCTTTCAGAACCCTTCTTCCGTAAGAAGGTAATTCAATATACCACCCTAATACCTAACCCCAGTTTATTCTTATCTAGCATGTCTTATGTGACGAATGAGGTCTTCTTGTTCTCGTTGACTAATGCGGGAGGTGAAATCAATTCTTTATTTATGATTTGTTATAACATAACATTAAAGCTTGTGTTTTATGTCAATTCATACAGGAAGCGTATCGATGCAGGGGAGTGTTAGTTTATCCAGTGTGCCCGCGGGCACGTATTCACAGGGCGTTAATTCCGAAGCCACACTCAATAAGCCGTTTTTATTGAGTGTGGCAAAATCGTCTCATCAAGCGGTATTGGCAGATATCTATCAAGACAACATCAACATGGCGGTTTGGGAAAGGCCTCTGGGCCTGTTGTCGGCTTATGCTCACTCACTCTTAACGTCATCGCCTAACTTTGCTTTCAAATCACAGGGTGATTCAGCGCAAATTGAGGTGTTACTACATCGTGTTTTGCCAGATTTACCAGGCAAAGAAGCATTTTTAAAAGACATCGTGCTGTTGATTGATATGTTTGCGTGTTTGTTCGGCCTTGATAACGTAGGGTTGCGTTTAACGGCATTATCCAATGCGATGTGTCCTCGTTTTCATGTGGATAAAATTCTTTGTCGATTGGTGTCTACTTACGCGGGCGTTGGCAGTGAATGGTTGCATGAAGCGCATGTTGTCAGAGCGCATTTGGGTCATGGTAGTCATGTTGCTGACCACAACAGTGGGTTGCATGAGAAAGGTCGGGTCAACCAATTAAAGGCCGGTGATGTGGCATTGATGAAAGGAAATGAGTGGCCGACTTCTTTAGGCTTCGGAGTCGTTCATCGCTCCCCTATGATTAGTGCAGAAGAGCCACGCTTATTTCTCAGTTTGGATATGATCTAAAGGGTGAAAGTAAGAGGTAAAAGTAAGGGATGGGTCACCACTCAATCGGCTGATTGTTCCAGTCTAAGTAAGCCGCTTTATTATCCATTTTGACGTGTTCCATAATGGATAATAATTGCGTTGCCACGAAGTCCGCGCTAAATAATTTATCTTTTGGGACAGAGCGCTGAAACGGTTTAGACAGAGGCGTGTCTGTGGTGCCAGGATGAAACGAGATGAGTTTGACATTTTTCGCTCTTCTGGCGTATTCCACTGAGCTGGTTTGGATCAACATATTTAATGCTGCTTTGGAAGCTCGGTAACTGTACCAACCCCCTGTTTTATTGTCCGAAATACTGCCTATTCGAGCGCTAAACAAGGCAACTTG
>CAXBGJ010000214.1:0-6088 GCA_963975045.1 uncultured Marinomonas sp.
GACGTGAGTGATTGCTTTCTCAGTCTTTTTTAAGAAAATCACGGGAAACCGTGTTTTCTTAACGATATTTAGAGAACTTTGCCAAGAAACGTAGAATAAAAATTGCTATAATCGCCGGCCAAGATAAATAGTATATTTGTACCTTTGGCCATAATGACCATAGGTGTTGTTTATTAGAACGCCTAATAGACAAAACAGGTACTTCCAAACAGACGAAAAACGTCAGCCCATAAGGCGGCGTAGTCTGGATAACTGAGGCGAAAAATGAGCGAAGTGGAAACAACAAACGACCAAACTCCAGCACCAAAACGCAAGGAAAAGAAGCCTTCACGTTCGCAACTGCGCAGTGCTTCTCGTCGTTTGGCATTACAAGCGGTCTACCAATGGCAGATGAATCAATCTGCGGTTAGCGAGATTGAAACCCAGTTCGTGATGGATCAGGACATGGATTCTTGCGACAAAGTCTACTTCCGTGAAATTTTGCAAGGCGTCACTGCCAGCGCGAAAAAATTGGATAACTTGTTTGAAGAGTTATTAGATCGCCCATTGAGTGAACTAGACCCAATCGAATTGGCCATTATGCGTATTGGCTCATTTGAATTGTCACAACGTTTAGACGTGCCATACCGCGTAGCGATCAACGAAAGCGTTGAATTAGCAAAAGGTTTTGGCGCAACGGAAAGCCATAAGTATGTTAACGGCATTCTAGACAAACTTGCACAACGCGTCCGTCGCGAAGAAATCGCGGAACGCCGATTAGCTAAGTAATAAAATTGCTATCGAAAGATAGCTAAGAGCCCTCGTTATTATCGCCAACCAGCGGTAAAGCGGGGGCTTTTTTATGGGTTATTCGTTCGGTGGTATTTCTAATGAGAGTGATGACAAACAAGGAGTCGCCGTTTCTCTTTCCAAATCCACATGTTGTTCGCACCAATGTAGCCATGTTTGAGTGGTTGCCGTAGGTGTGTTCCTCCAATGCATTTCCAGTGGGACAAATAATTCGATATCTAAAGGAATGAAACGACACTGTTGAGTTTGTAAGTTACGTACGCAACCAGGTACCAAAGCAACGCTTTGACTGCTGGCAATTTGGGTTAATAGCGCCTGCATTGACACGGGTTCACTGTGCACTTTCGGTCTAATGTCTTGTTGATGAAATACACTAATGAGAGTGTCAAATAATCCTATTGCTTGATCTCGTGCGAAAAGTGTTAAAGGGAAAGGTATTAGATCAGAAAGGCTTACTTCACTTTTTCGGGCTAAAGGATGCGAATCGTTTATCACAAGATAAATGGGGTCATTGCTTAAGTGTTTGTGTTTGATTAAACCTTCATAGCCGTAGTCGACGGTTCGTGAAAAGCCAATATCTATGCTTCCATCCACAAATGCACTCAATTGTTGAGCTGCTGTCATTTCAAATATTTGTACATCAACATTCGGTACAAATTCATTAAAGCGTCGCAACATTGAAGGTAAGAAATGTGCGCAAGCAGAACTTAAATACCCAATCCGTAAAACACCTTGCTTCCCTTGGTCAACCAATTGAGCATCGTGTTTGGCTTGTTCACAGTGAGCCATGATGGCTTTCGCATGGGTTAAGTAAACTTCTCCGGACTTTGTTAAAGCCACATGACGAGTGTTGCGCTCAAGTAAGCGAATGCCGAGCTCTTCTTCAAGGGCGTTGATATGCCGACTGATGGCACTTTGCACCGTATGCAAACGTGCTGCCGCAAAGGAAAAGCTTTGGCAGTTGGCAACTTCTATAAAAGTTTTTAAATGTTTAAAATTCATATATGTCAAAAAGAGATCAGTGAGTTAAATTTATATCATTTAACGCATTAATGGCTTCATTGTAAAGTGCCTCTCAATGTTCAATTTTTAGAGGTTATTATGCAGTTGTCTCGTTTAGGTGAGCTTTCATTATTGTTGGTTGCCATGCTGACTATTATGGTGGGGGCTGCCTTAGCGCCAGGGTTACATACGGTTGCTGAGGGACTTGGTGTAAGTTCATACGCCCCTTTACTCATTACTTTACCCGCCTTGGGTGCGATGCTTTTCGCGCCTTTATTTGGCAAATTAATCGATCGGATTGGTGCCAGAACTACTTTGCTCATTAGTTTGTGGGGGTATTTTCTTTTAGGAGCCGGTGGTGCTTTTCTGTACGGGCCTTGGCAAATCGCGATTGATCGCATCATCCTTGGCGGTTTTGCTGCAGGATTAATGGCTGCTGGCACTGCGGTGATTTCACAATGGTATCAAGGGCCAGCGCGACTAAACATGATTGCCAAACAAGGTATGGCAATTGAGCTTGGTGGGGTGGTGTTTTTATTTATTGGCGGATTACTGAGTGAGTTGAGCTGGCAGGCACCATTTTTACTTTATGTCATGGGCTTGTTATGCGCGATTCTTACCGTATTTTTTGTTCCTCGTCGTAAAACGGCAGAAATGCCAGAAGACGATAACGCCGCCGATTCGAGCAATACATCTTCTATGGGCCCTGTTGTGTTGTTTACTATCTTGGCGATGAGTTTGTTCTTTAGTTTTATTATTTCCTTGCCGGGCTTTCTTGCAGACTTACAGTACAGCGAAGCGCAAACAGGTTATGTGTTGTCATTCATTTCTTTAGTCGCTGTATTTTCTGCGATGGCCATGCCCAAAATGGTGACGCGTTTTAGTGTGAAATACACGTTAGCAATTTCCTTTCTAACCTATGCAATAGGGCATTTGTTGTTCGCATTCAGTAGCGTAAATACGACCATTATTCTTGCTTCGTTATTTGCTGGTATAGGGTTTGGTTTTTCTATTCCATTGCTGAATCACTCTACTGTGGAAATGAGTAATAGCCGCAATTTGGGTCGTAATTTGTCTCTGTTTGCTATGGCGGTGTTCACCGGTCAGTTTGTGACTTCTATTTTAGAATTTATTCCGTTAGATCACGGCAAGATTTTCTTGGTCTGTGCTGGCCTTGCTGTGCTTTGCAGTATTGCTGTCGTTAATAAAAAAGCCGCATCTTAGTAGGAATCAATATGAGACAGGTAAAATCGATCACACTTTCACGAGGACAGTTGTTGCTTATGTCGAGCGCTGTTTCAGCAACGGCAGCCAACCTTTTTTATAGTCAACCGATCCTTCCACAAATTGGCGAAGACCTTAGTTTAACGAGTGATCAATTAGGTGCTGTTTTAGCATCTGGTCAAATCGGTTATGCGGCCGCGTTACTCTTTTTATCGCCCCTTGGTGATACTATGCCGCGAAGAAGCATTATCACTATTTTGTCTATTCTATTGGTGGCTTCTTCTCTGTTGGCCTCTAATTCTGCAAGCTTCTATGTCTTACTGGCTGCCTGCTTTATGGTCGGTTTAAGCGCCAATATCACTCAACAACTTATTCCCTTTGCAGCATCACTTAGCACCCCAGAGACCAAGGCACGAGTGATAGGCACGTTGATGACGGGATTAACGGTGGGGATTTTGCTGTCACGGACGATCAGCGGGTTTGTCGGTGAGCAATTTGGCTGGCGTGCGGTATTTCTGATGTCAGCACTCTTGGCGTCGGTATTTGGTTTATTGTTGTACGCATTTTTACCGAAGAATGTACCTGAAAATAAAATTCCTTATTTTAAATTAGTCTCGAGTATGGGAGGCCTAATCGTCAAGCATGCCACTTTACGTCAAGCGGCATTAACCGGCGGTTTCTGGTTCGCTGCATTTAATGCTCTGTGGGCAACACTGGCCTTGCATGTACACGACGCCCCTTTTGGTTATAACTCGCAGCAAGCTGGCTTGTTTGGAGTCGTCGCATTAGCGGGCGTGGTTGGAGCAAAAATCGCAGGCGTGTGGAACCACAAAGTGGGGTCGCGCAATATGATTAACATTGCCTTGGTATTGATTGCGATTGGTTTTTTAGTCTCTGGTGCGTTTGGCGAAAGCTTAATTGGCTTGATAGTGGGCATTATTTTAATCGACCTTGGTGTCTTTATCGCACAAGTCTCGAACCAAGTGAGAGTCTTCTCAATTGATCCTGCCGCGCAAAGCCGTATCAATGCGGTTTACATGCTAGGTTATTATGTTGGTGCTGCATTGGGTTCCTACATAGGCGTTATGATGTTTGATATGTATGGCTGGTATGGTGTCGTTTTGTTTAGCGGCCTTATGATATTACTCAGTTTAGTGACGAATAACGTAGTGGGTCGTTATCAATCAAAAGAAAGTGCTTAACCACTTAGAGATTATAGGGAGGTGAATGCGCCTTCATGTCACTGAATATGTCACTGAATATTTCATTGTCTTTTACGTAGACGCCTCCCAAGAAAATAGACACCAAGCTATTGCGATGTAGTCAATGACGTTTGTAGTCAACATTATGACGGTGTTGGCTGATCGTGTAGAGGCAAATAAGCATAGCGTAACCACAAGTAGAACCACCTAAATTGGCAACGGAGTTAGGTGTTTATATTGCTCGGTTTTTCTGGGTTCAACTTAGCATTTTGTTGGTCAAGGTAAAGCGTAAAGGTGGTTAATTAAATGGTTCATGTACTTTCAAAGGTTTGGGCTTTATTGCTCGGTATCGTGCTCATTATGTTGGGTAATGGTATGCATTTCACTCTGATCGGTTTGCGAGGCGGAATTGAAGGTTTTTCTTCCGCTTCGCTGGCGATTATCACATCAGGCTATTACGTTGGTTTTTTATCTGGAGCCCGTTTTACCCCATTATTGATTCGTCGAGTGGGTCATGTGCGTGTGTTTGCGGCACTGGGCAGTTTTATGTCGGCAGGCTTGATCGCCTTTCCGTTGCTAACAGATCCTTGGGCTTGGACGATTATACGTTTATTAGTGGGTTTCTGTATGTCGGGCATTTATGTTGCGGCAGAAAGTTGGTTAAACGATTCGGCGACCAATGAGACCCGCGGCAAGGTTTTATCCGCCTATATGATTGCCCAAACATTCGGCATCATCGGAGCGCAAGGGTTACTCACATTGGGTGATGCAGGAACGTCTGTGCTTTTCATCTGTGCTTCGATTCTTGTGTCGATTTCTTTTGCGCCCATTCTTCTCTCTGTGTCCTCTGTCCCAGCCGTTGAAGTGGCACGCCCAATGTCCCTGCGGGCTCTCTTTATGAACTCGCCACTCGGTACAGTGGGAATTTTCCTGTTGGGTAGCGTTTATGCGACGCAATCGGGCATGGGTGCCGTCTTTGGTAGTCAAATAGGACTTTCTGCAAACAGTATCGCTTTGTTTGTCGCCATGTTATTTGCGGGTGCCTTGGTGATGCAGTATCCGATAGGCTGGTTGTCAGACAGGGTCAGTCGAAGCAAGCTGATCTTTTGGGCTTCTTGTTTTGGTGGCGCTTCCTGTGTGTTTGGTTGGATGAGTGAAGATGCTTTTTGGCCTTTGATGGCGTCGGCTTTTTTTGCTGGCGGTGTAACAGCACCACTTTATGCTTTGTTTCTGGCTTATACCAACGACTCACTTTCTCCGAGTGATATGCCTGCGGCATCAGGAGGACTTGTCTTTACATTTGGTTTGGGGGCCATTGCTGGTCCGTTGTTGAGCGGTTGGTTTATGCAGATTTTAGGACCCAGCGCTTTTTGGTTGGTGATTGGAGTGATTTTTTTAGGAATTGCTGGCTTTGCTCTATATTGTGTATCTCAGCAAAAAGAAGAGGTGTCAGTGGAAGATACAGATAGCTATCTTGGTGTTTTACCTACTACTTCTACGGTCGCTGTCGAGGCAGCAGGAGAATGGGCTGTCGAATATGCCGAAGCAGAACGTGAAGCAGAGCGGGAAGTTGATCGGTAATGGCGAGTACTCAGAGGAAACCTCTTCTGCCATTTTCTTCTCTGTTCTAAACAGTCAAAGGAAAAACACGTCTTATCTCTCTTATTGATGGCTGGTTTATTCTTAAACCGCTATCATATGTGGTTATTAAGGTCGCTGTTACGCTGCCTTGCCCAAAATTTTTAGGATTCCAATGAAAAAGACGTTTGCTCTATCTCACCCTAAGCTTTCTTACCAGCGCTTAATTGAAGCGGCGAAAAACGAAGTGAAGCAGTACATCAAAAAAGAGCGCAATAAAGCCTTGCCTGAAG
>CAXBGJ010000215.1:0-6072 GCA_963975045.1 uncultured Marinomonas sp.
GGCAACGTCTATTTCTTGATCATCCAGTAAACGCATCATTTCTTCTGAACTGGATGGAAAGCTTTCGCCGCTGCGCCAAGCGACAGTGTGTAGCTCATCAAGATACGCCCACATTGGTGCGGTAATTTTGTCAAAATCAACACTGTCTACCGGCTGAGAAAGATCTTTTCGATACGGTGAAAGTTCGTATAAAGCTTGTTTTAAAAAAGTCGAGCCAAGGAACTGCGGCGGCTCAGGGTACGTAATTCTACCCGGGTGTGCTTTTGCATACGTGAGCAATTCGGGAATGGATTTAGGTGGATTGCTTAACGTTGCAGTGTCGTGCATAAAGATGACTTGCGCCATGCCCCAAGGGGATTCCATACCATCGACTGGCGTACCGAAATCTTGTGTGAGGCTTTGGCGGGTGCTTTCATCGATGTATTTTGTGTAACTGGGTAAGGTTTGGCTAAAAGGGCCGAACAGCAAGTTGCTGTCTTTCATGGCACGAAAATTCTCACCGTTAAGCCAAACAAGGTCGATAGAACCTTTGGTGTTTTTACCTGCGGCTTTTTCAGCGAGTACGCGATTTACGGCATCGGATGTATCGGTCAGCTTCACTTGTTTTAAGGTGACATCGTAGTTGTCTTTAATACGATCTGCCGCCCATTGAATGTAGTCGTTAATATTGTCTGCGCCGCCCCAAGCATTAAAGTAAACGGTCTGCCCTTTGGCTTCTTGTAGGGTATTTTGCCACTTTTCTGACGTTAAGCTGGTTTGAGCTGAATGGGCTAACATGGATGAGGTGGATAGTACTAATGTGGTGGCGATGGAAGCAGCGACGAACGATTTTTTCATTCCTTTCTCCTAGTTATAGTGAGCTATTGAGTCTAAGACGGTATGGAAGTTCAATTTCTTACAGTGATAGGAATTGTTTTTTATTAAAAATCGGTTTTAGCGTACCATGTTGCAGGTTCAAATTGGCGAATCTCACACTGTGCTTTTTTCTCGTTATAATATGGGCACAGCAATGTACGAGGTGTTATGTCTTATCAAATTTATTCTCATGTCTTGCCGAGTGCGACACCCGGTACCCAGCGCATTTTAAAAGCACATCATTTTGGTGAAGCGGGCGCTCGCCCTAAAGTGTATTTTCAGGCAGGCCTTCATGCTGACGAATGGCCTGGTTTTTTAGTGTTGAATAGGCTGATCAAGCGGCTAAAAAAAGCAGACAAATCTGGCTTGATTCAGGGTGAAATAGTCATTGTCCCTGTGGCGAATCCGATTGGTTTGGCGCAAAACTTCCACGGTTACATTCCGGGGCGCTTTGCCTTTTCGGATGGTGGCGGTAATTTTAATCGAAATTGGCCTCAGCTCGGCTCGAAAGTACACAAACGCATTAAAAACGATGTGACGGGTGATACGGAAACGAATGTCACGCTGATTCGAAAGGCGATTCGAGAAGAGCTGACGTTATTGCCAGAGAATACCGAGTTACAAGGTATGAAAAAAATGTTGTTGGCGTTGTCGATGGACGCCGATGATATTATTGATCTGCATTGTTCTGGCGAAGCGTGTATGCACGCGTATGTAGCACAAGAATTTGAGGATCACTTTAAGCCTTTGTTGGCGTTACTGGATGCCAAGGTCGGTTTGTCAGAACTAGAAACCGGTGCGGCGTCGTTTGATGAAACCAATGTCAGCGTATGGCGGGATTTAAAAAGCCATTACGCGCATTTAGTGCCTTGGGGCAGTCGTTCTTTGACCGTGGAGTTGCGCGGTGAAAATGACATTTCAGAGGAATACGCACAACAGGATGCCAACGCGCTGTTCGATTATTTGATACTGCGCGACGTCGTATCTGGCGAAGCGCCGATCATTGACGATAGCGAGGTAAAATATTATCCATTAGATGCCATGGACTTAGTGAAAGCACCGTGCGCTGGTATTGTGTGTTATCACAAAGCCATCGGCGAGGAAGTCGAAGCGGGCGAGGAAATTGGCGAAGTGGTTAATCTGATGGAAGACGATGTGGATACCTCCAGTTACCCTTTGATTGCTCGCACTAATGGCGTGTTTTTTGCTCGAGTGCAACGACGTTTGGTGGTGTATGGCGAATCCATCGCAAAAATCGCCGGTAGAGAGCATCTTGCTTTTCGTGAAATTGGGCACCTTTTTGAAGACTAGCACGTTCGAAGATTAGTAAGTTTTAACACTAGGCAAGATTATTTTGATACAAGCACAACCTAAAATAGAGGCTCATACCTCATTAACCGATGAGCAAAAGCTTGTTGTCCATCATGACCTTATAACACCCGCGAAAGTGATCGCCGTGGCGGGCGCGGGGAAAACTACTACGCTCATTTCGCGTATCGAGCATTTATTGGCGCAAGGCGTTGATCCGTCTCATATCGGCGTGTTTATGTTTAATAAGAGCGCTCAAGAAGAGTTTGCAGACCGTTTGAGTAAGCGACTTATGTCGGTCGGGCATTTCCGCTCACCGAGTGTGATGACCTTTCATGCGTTTGGTATGAAGTTCTGTCGACGGTTAGAACAGCAGGGCTGGCTGCCGTCTGCAAAGTTGGTCACCGATGATTTCAGCTTGATAAAAATGTTGCGCGAAGCCTTGCAGCGCTTGGTTCGAAACGGCGAAAAAATCGCCATGATAGACGAGAAAGACTGGCTCGAAGACGTGCTGCTTTTTATCGATCAAGTGAAAGCTTCGGACTTATCGGCTTCCATCGTGTTTGAAGCCTTAGGTTGGTCGAAAGAGCGTCAGTTCTTTCCTGCGTTATATGATGAGTTAGAACGACTCCGAAAACGCAATAATATCCGTTTTTTTGCAGATTTACTCAGTGATCCTTATGAGTTAATCAGCGAACTTGCCGAGCCAGAGCGAGTTCGAATACGCGGTTTGGTACCGGACTTTCGTTATCTACTTATTGACGAATTTCAAGATATTAACCCTTGCCAATACGAGTTGCTTAAACAACTTTATCCGTTGCCTTGCCAATGGATGATTGTTGGCGATGTGCAGCAATGTATTTATGAATGGCGTGGCGCAAGTCCAGACATCATGGCGACACAATTTGATGAAGACTTTGCCAAGGTGGCAACGTATCCCCTAAGCACCAGTTTTCGTTTTGGTCATGCAGTGGGGTTAATGGCATCGAGCGTAATCAGTGAAAATGATCCGGATGCTTTAGTGATTGGGGCGGGGGAGCGCACTCGAGTGTCCTTTGCTCGCGCGCCAAAAACCGGTAAGGCGTTGCTGGGTGAGTTAAAAGCGTGGGTTGATGAAGGCAAAGCCTTGAGTGACACGGCGGTATTAGTGCGCTTGTACAGCGACATGGTGCCGGTGCAATTGGCCTTGATGCACAAAGGTGTGCCGTATCAGTTGCATGGTGATTCGCCATTGTTGGAAAACCGCCAAATTCGTATGTTGATGGCGTATTTGGCTGTGATTGCTGGTGGCTTAGAAAGCACAAGCGCGTTCTTTCGTCCTGATGATGTTGAATATTTGCTGACCGTGCCGAGCCTTGGTGGCTCATTTGCGCAACGTAAAACCTTGATTCAACAAGCCAAGCAATCGCCGCATTTATTGCCACAAATTATCGAATCAGTCGCAGATGCAACCGAGGGTTGGCGTGCCAAAAAACTGTATGAGCGAGCTGATTGGTTACGCAGTTTAACCATTTATCGTACTGATCCGGCACAAGGTTTGGCACATACTTTGGAAAAACTGGGCATTTATCGTTACTTCGAAAGTACCAGCAGTAAAGACATTCAAACTCAAGAAAAAATTGCCACTTGCGATGCCTTTATGGCCTATGTTCGTGGTGTAGGTGGTGACGCCAAATCGATTTTAGAGCAACTGGCCGCTTTGAACGAACGACATACCGATGACAGCCACGGCGTGCATTTGATGACGATCCATAAGTCCAAAGGGTTGGAGTTTGATCAAGTATTGTTGTCGGGTTTACAAGAAGGGCGTTTTCCTTATTATGAGGAAGACCTCAGCGCGATAGATAAGCAAGCAGCGATGGATTTAGCGTCAGAACGACGTTTATTTTATGTCGCCATTACGCGAGCAAAACAAAAATTAGTGTTACTAGAAACACCAACGTCAGACGAGCATAAACGGATGAAACAAGGGGATATTCCGCGCGCTGCGCTAAAGAGTTTGTCCTTGTCGAGATTTGTGTTTGAAGCTCAACCTTATGCGGTGAGCCGAATCTGTGAAGCGTGGTATGTTGAGGCCAATGAAGACCCCATTGATACAGAAAAAGGTTCGGTTTTTCAGCGTTATTTAAATGCCGTAACACCATCGCCATTGCTGACTTTTCGTCATCGAGTAGAAGGTAAGAGTCATTTAAAACCGGGTGATAAAGTACGTCATGACCAGTTTGGACAAGGCGTTGTGGTGCGACAAGAGCAAGGCGAGAAACAGATGATCTTCGTAGACTTTGGCGAGATCGGTTTAAAGCGTTTTAATCCTAAACACACTCAGTTAATTAAACTGTCTTCACGAACATAATTTTGAATAAGAGAAACAAGATGTCCATTCCTTTGATTGATCTAGCTAAATTAACCCATGAGAGTGATTTGATTCGCCAAGATGAAATTCGCCGCTTAGACACCGCGTGCCGAGAAATAGGTTTCTTTTACCTTACCAATACGGGCATACCAAAAGAATTGATGGCGGCGTTGATGCGCGAAGCCAAGCGCTTCTTTAATCTGCCGCAAGAAGATAAAAATACCATCGATATCAAGAACAGCATAAATCACCGTGGCTACGGAAATATTGGCGAAGAGCAGCTCGACGAAGTGAGTCATGCGGATTGGAAAGAAACCTTTGATATGGCGTTGGATTTTCCTGTCGACCATCCCTTGGTGGCAAAATACCCGACCATGTATGGGCCAAATCAAAATCCAACGAACCCTAAGACAGTAGAAGTTTTACAAGATTACTATGTAGAAGCGTTCACCGTCGCGCAAAAATTGCTAACAGCGATGGCGCAAGCGTTGTCTTTAGACGATGATTTCTTTACTCGTTGTTTTACTGATCACGTAACGGTATTGCGCATGATTCATTACCCGCCACGTCCAGTGAACGACCATGATAATGGCGCGGGCGCTCATACGGATTACGGCTGTGTGACCTTGCTATTACAAGATCAGATTGGTGGTTTGCAGGTGAAAAATCGCCAAGACGAATGGGTCGATGCCACGCCCGTTGACAATGCATTAGTGGTAAATATTGGTGACTTGATGCAGCGTTGGACGAACGACGAATATGTGTCGACAGCGCACCGAGTGCGAGCGTCTTTGCCTGATGTGCATCGTTACTCGTTTCCGTTCTTTGTCGAGCCTGATTATGAGACCAACGTCATTTGTGTGCCAAGCTGCGCAACTGAACAAAAACCCGCGAAATACGACGCTATATTAAGCGGTGATTGGATTCAATCACGTTTTGATGCAACGTACGCTTATAGAGAAAAAGACGAAACACGTTAATTTTCGTATTCTTGTTAGCGGTAAAGGCTAAACGGGATAGGCTAAGCCGTTGTCAAAAATAGGGTAAAAAAATGACCGCTAAGCGGTCATTTTTAATAATTCTGGTAATGGTTTAATGTGATATTTATTTTTTTTGATTCTTGCTATGTGACCCGCAGGAACCAAGGTCCAGCTATCGCTCGATAGATCTAATGGTTCAGAACCAATCACAATGTGATGATCGAATTCTTTGCAGTACAGGCTTGGAGCCTGCTCGTCGCTGGAAAAACGCACTGCGATGATGTCTTCGCCGTCTGAAAATACGGCGGTAAAACGCAGTGGGTCTTGAATTTTTTTCTGTTCCATCATGTCGATAATTTGTGTCAAGGTGACGCTGATTGCATGTTCTGGATCGGTTTCTAACCCATTGGCAATCATCAATAAAAAAATAACTTCTGAGTCTGTCGCGCCGTGTCGATGGCCATAAAGGTGCTCGGGAATCAGGCGATCCAATTGCCAGCGTAAAGATTCATAGCCGCCAATTTGACCGTTGTGCATGAACAACCAATTTTTGTAACTGAATGGATGGCAATTAGA
>CAXBGJ010000216.1:0-6069 GCA_963975045.1 uncultured Marinomonas sp.
GCCGCAATGGTCATTTGCTCAAGAAAACACCCCAGCCCAATGGTCAATTGACGATCAAAAGGGTCGGTTGCCGGCAATCGCCGTGTTGGATCAGAAAACAAGGTCACAATCCCGTCTTCGTGTAAATCGACTAACCATGGCTGTAAATTATGAGGGTTGGGCGCAAGAATAGCGTATGACAAAGCAAATCGTCTTGGTTCTGAATATTGACCCGCCTGATCCCATGGCATCAAAGCATCATGAGGAGTACGCGTCAGAGAAAATACCGTCCCGCCAATACCTGCCGCGACAACAACCCCACCACCAGCCAGAGATAAAAAATGTCGACGAGATAACCCAGTTGATTTTTGATCATTCATAATACGCACCCTTGAGGTTGATAGAGCACATCATATAGTACGATATCGAACCAAACAAGAGCGATATCGTACTATATAATTAAATTCCACCTCTTCATAGAGCAACGACAGAATAATAGACTTAGGACTTCCCAGAGCTTGCTAGCCAGGAATGGGGTCTAAAAAATGCAAGGCCAAAGCTCTAACCTCGCACTTTGAAGCGGTTTTTATTAAAAAAACGGTCTAAATCGTATCAAACCATAGCATCGCCGTTGCAAGATCTTCTATGGATGAGCCGACCGCTTTAAATACTGAAATGTCATTTTCAGGATCTGTAAATTGCTGACGCCCTGCATGATGACCTCGGCTCAAAGTGAAAAAATCTCCAATTATATGATCCTTTGTCATCGCACCACTTTTGATTGGCGAAATAAAATCACCCGTTTCAGTTAAAGCGGCTTCTTTGAAGTCAGCAAATACTTGTGCTTTTTGCATCAATGCATCATCGGCTTCACGCATATTAGGAGTGAAACTGCCAATCAAATCGACATGAGTACCCGGCGTTACCCATTCACCAAGAACCAAAGGCTCTTCACTCAATGTGGCACAACTTACAATATCAGCCCAAGCGACAGTGCTAGGTAAATCGTCTTTACTCACAACGCTGGCTTTAATATTCATTTCAGTTTGAATTTGCTCAACTAAACGCTCCGCTGACGCTTCATATATGTCATAGACCTTGATTTCTTCTATATCTCGTACTTCAGACATTGCCTGAACGACTTGGCTTGCTACTTTACCAGCGCCAATCATTAATAAGCTTTTAGAATCTGGTCGAGATAAGTATCTTGCTCCTAATGCTGCGGCTGAAGCCGTTCGTCTAGCGGTAATAACGTTTCCATCAAATTGCGCTAGAGGCTGGCCCGTTTTGGCGCAACTAAGAATGTAGATACTGTTTAGGCCGGGTAAACCAACCTCACTGTTACTAGGGAAAACACTAACTTGCTTTACTCCTAAGTACTGCCCTTCTAACCAAGCTGGCATTAAAAGTAATGTGGCATCTTTCTTACCAGGTACGCTCAAGTGATGATGATGTCTAATTGGACAGTTAATATCTAATTTAAAAGCATCATCTAGTGCTGATATTACTTTTCCGTAAGGTAGGCAACCTTCTTTGTACTGTACGAAAATATTTTTCACTTTAATTTCCTAAAATTGTTTTTCACTCGTCAATTTTTCTTCAAGACATTCTTAGCTCTCAGCAATAACCGACACTCTTGGTACAGATAAGAAAATCCACGGTCGATAGACTTCAAGCTCTCATGCAATCCATCAACTTCTTCCCAGCACCTAAAAGTAAACAAAAACAGAAAAAATCCTTACACTTTTTTTGCAAAAACCGTGTTTCTCACAAAAAGATCAAGCTTTTCGACAAGTTGATTCCCTAGAAACCCCCTACAATCGATGTGCTTCTTGCTGAGAAGAAGATTCATTTATGAGGATAACAACACTATCCATGCGACCCAGAGTCCACATTAGAGTAGTTAATGAGTAATAAAATATGCTTCGGCCACTCAGCAAAAAAGAATCTTATGTCACGCAAAGACACATACAGAACAAGCAATATTTAGCTTCGAGTATGACAGGCGCCCAGACATTCTGGATCACGCAATGCAACCGCGACTAAACGCGCCTTAGAAAGGCAAAAGAATTCGCACATAAGCCAACGTATTAAAACAACAATACCATCAAGGACGATACCCATTATTAGCAGGGACTTTGCTCTAACTTCAGTCAATAACTGAAATAACAAGACACAAAGGAACGAACATGAACTCACTTAAAAAAATATTATCCACCACTCTAATCGCCACTGCGGTTATCTCTGCTAGTGCAAATATCAGTGCTGCTGAAAAAGACTGGCGTATGGCAACACCGTGGTCAGGCGGTCCTTGGCTAGAGCGTGATGCTCAAAACTTTGCTGATCACGTTAAAGAGATGAGTAATGGTGATTTTGATATCAAAGTATTTCCAGGTGGTACCCTAGGCAGTGCGTTAAAAGTAACTGAAACGGTCAAATCTGGCGTAGCGCAAATAAGCCACAATTATATTAACTATGACTATGGCGTAGACCCTACCGCAGCACTGCTCGCTGGACACTCAAGCGGACTCACCCCTGAAGAATTTATGTTGTGGATATACCAAGGCGGTGGCCTTGAGCTATACGAACAATTCCGTTTAGAAAAATCGAAAGTCGTCGCACTTCCTTGCTCCGTTTTGGGCACCGAAATTTTTCTTCATTCAAGCAAAAAAGTACAAACCTTTGAAGATTTCCAAGGCTTACGTCTTAGAACATCAGGTGCATGGGCAGAAATTGCCTCTCGTCTAGGTGCATCAACAGTCGTAATGGCGGGTAGTGAAATTTACAGTGCTCTTGAACGTGGCGTGATTGACGCAGCGGAATGGGGTAGCCCTGAAATGAACAAACCGACTGGTTTTCATGAAGTAGCCAAATACGTAATGGTTCCAGGTGTGCACCAATCAGGTGGCGTACTAGAGTGTCAGGTGAACAAGCGTCAATGGGATAAATTAACAGACCAAGAGCAAAACATGCTACGTAATGCAGCCAAATTATCTGTGTTCGATTCATGGCTTGCTTCTTCCTATGCAGATCTAGCGGCTTACGAAGAATTAAAAAATGGTAAAAATGAAATCGTTAATTTAGATCCGAGCTTTATCACTAAAGTTCTTGAAGAGACGACAGCATGGGAAGATGAAAACGCGGCAGAAAACCCTTGGTTTTCGAAAGTACTTACTTCTCAACGTCAATTTAAAGCAGAAATGACAAACTGGTCAGAATACCGCCTTACCATTGGTGAATCTGAACTTTAATAAATGAGAGAAGAGGCGATAAATTCGCCTCTTCTCTTCTGTTTTCCTCCTATTCAGATATGTCTTATCAGGAACACAATGATTCTTATTAAAATATTAGAAATGCCGACACGTTTCTTTGGTGGCATTGCAGCCTTATTGATATTGCCGCTTATTGGTGCATTGATTATCGAAGTATTTAGTCGTCATGTTTTAGGCACTCCAACCGTTTGGGCATTTGAAATCAGCTACATGGTAATGGGGACGCTTTTCGTACTTGGAATGGCGAATGCTTTACGTCTTAAGCAGCATGTGAGTGTTGATTTGCTCACCATGAAAATGTCAAACAGAGTAGCAGCAACCATACGAGCCATCTTTTACATCATGTTATTGCCAATCATTATCTGGCTAACGTGGGAGCTCGCTTATTATTTTTATGAAGCTTATGAAAGTGGTGAACGTTCTGGCCGCTCCGCATGGAACCCTATTGTTTGGCCTATTTACTTCACTTGGTTCTTAGGTTTCTTATTGCTCGTTTTGCAACTTATTGCCGAGCTTCTTAAAGCCATCATTACGATGATTAGTGGAAAAGAGGATGACTTTGCATGAGTGATTTCCTATCTATTTTAATGTTTCCTGTACTCATTCTGTTTATTTTCCTAGGAGTGCAGATTGCCTTTGCGATGATACTGACAGCCACTATTTTTGGCTTAATGATGTTCGGTGACGTAACGGCATATCAACTATTAACAAAAATTGAAGAGACGGCTTCTAACTCCATATTGGCTGCGGTGCCACTGTTTATCTTTATGGGGGCTATGTTAGAAAAATCTGGTATAGCAGAGCGACTCTTTCACGCTATTCACCTATGGACAAAGCGTCTTCCAGGTGGAATCGGTGTCGGTACTATTTTGCTTGGTGCTATATTCGCAGCATCAAGTGGTGTTGTTGGTGCAACCGAAGCCGTAATTGGTTTGCTTACCATTCCTATCATGCTCAAACACCAGTATGACAAGCGCTTACTCTCAGGTGTTATCTGCGCAAGTGGTTCATTAGGTACCGCTATTCCACCTTCCATCACCGTCATTGTATTAGGACCGGTTGCAGGAATATCAGTTGGTCAGCTATTTAATGGTTTGCTTATCCCAGGCCTATTAATGGCCGCTTTGTTTATTATTTATGTCATTGCTCTCGCGTATTTCAAACCTAATATGGCACCACGAGAACATGATGATGTAGGCGTACCGCTAACTGAAAGATTAAAAGTCACGGCGACGGCTATTTTACCGGCAGCGGCTCTGATCTTTACCGTACTAGGTACCATTTTATTAGGTCTTGCCACACCCACAGAAGCTTCCGCTTGCGGTGCCTTAGGCGCTGTCATTTTGTCTATTTGCTACAAAAGCTGCAAACTCAAAGTATTGTGGGAATCTATGTTGCGCACAGTCAACATTACAGCAATGATCTTGTTGATAGTGATGGCTGGTAATATGTTCGCTGGAATATTTTTTGCCACAGGCGGCATGCAAACCGTTCAATCACTACTCACCGGATCTGGCTTCAGTCCGCATACAGTACTTGGCTTGATCTTGTTTATTGCTTTTATAGCAGGCTTCTTATTAGATATGATGTCGGTTGTTTTAATCATTATTCCAGTCGCAATCCCAATTGTTCGCTTACTGGGTTTTGATGACATTTGGTTCTGTGTTGCGTTCTTAGTCGTATTGCAAACCAGTTACTTAACACCGCCTTTGGCGCCTTCAATTTTCTATTTAAGAGCCATTTCACCACCAAGCATCACGTTAAAACACATGTACGCAGGGGTAATACCTTTTATAGGCATCCAACTATTTGTGTTATTTGTGATACTCGCTTTTCCAGAAACAGCACTCTGGTTACCACGAGTTCTTGGCACTAAAGACTGGTAATTTATGATGGTATAACCCTGTAGCGTTATTTGTCTGGGTTATACCATCAACTGACAAAAATACAAAAGACAGTAAATTGAATTGACTTATCCAAAGAAAATGTAACACTTGCAGTATTTTATAACCCGTTAGGTATGAAATGCACCTTCGAAATATTATTTTGCCGAACACATGCGACCAACACAACCATAACCATCATCAATTGATTATTGCTTTAAAAGGGCATGCATTGTTTGAAATTGATGGAAAAGGAGGAGTCGTAGATAGCCATACTGGGTGCCTAGCTCCCGCGAGTGAGACCCATTATTTTGAAGCGATCGGCGACAATAACCACATCATTATCGATATTCCTAACGTACAATTGAATAGCCGTTTAGAAAACCTATTTGAACAACCTCGTTACTTCTCTATTGATGACAGCCTGAAACTGCTTATTTCCTATTTAGACAAAGAGTCCAAAAATTTCAATTTTTTTCCTGAAGCTCTCGATGGCTGCACTCTTGGTTTAATGGCCTCATTGCATCATCGAATTCTGGGAGACAAGCCAAGTAATAAGAGTCGTTCAAAGCTCAATATAAACTCGATCACACGCTTTATTGACGAGAACCTAGATCAGAAACTTTCCGTTACACAACTAGCAGAAATGCATCATGTAAGCTCGGGTCATTTTAGTGAACTTTTCTTCAATGAAACCTCTATTACACCTTACCAATTTATCTTAAAAAAACGCCTAGAAAAGGCTTATGACTTAATTATCACCACCAACAAACCACTTTCAATCGTGGCTGAAGAAACAGGGTTTAGCAATCAAAGCGCGATGACAAATTCATTCCAGCGACATTATGCTCACTCACCTAGGTACCTACGAAAACACTAGATTCTAGGGGCAGTCCAGAAGCCAGTGTCTCATCTTGAGATACTGGCTTTTTTGC
>CAXBGJ010000217.1:0-6036 GCA_963975045.1 uncultured Marinomonas sp.
GGATCCACATTCGCTTTTTGGACGATGACATCCAATTTTTTTCGCAATAACGGAATATCTTGCAAGCGAGCAATGTAGGCGGCAGACGAGTACAAACCAAAGAAACGCCATTCGCCAATCACATTGCCTGTTTTATCGAAGCGTTTAATGCCTAGGTAATCAAGGTGAACCGGGCGATGGACGGTGGAAATAGCCGTCGACTTAGTTAAAATTAGAATATTACTGCTGTCTATCGCGAGTTTGGCGAGATTGTCGTGTAAAACAATGTCACGTTTTACTTTTTTGTCATTAATGTCACGGAAGGTTCCTAGACCAGAACCATCAACTAATTTGAGATGCGTTTCGTTGCCTTCAATAGAAAGGTTATAGGCGCGAAAGCCAATAAAGGTAAAGTGATCATTAGCGACCCAGTGTAAGAAATCCAGAATTTCTTGGTGTTCCTCATTGCCTTTTAAATGGGCTAGTTGCTCTGACTCGCTAATTATTTCACTTAATCTTGTTTTCATTTTTGGCCAATCGGCCACGGTTTTATTTACATCGACTAAGCTTTTAAGCAGTTCTTCTTTAATGTCGTCAAGCAAGTTGATGTCAGATAAGCGATCTATTTCAAATCGCATTAACGCTTCTTGTGACTTGGAAGCAGGGTTGATGCTTTGAAGCTCGCCTTTTTTATTACGTTGTGCAGGAACAACAGGATGAGCTGTCATGTGAATGGTATGACCAAGGCGAACAAGCGCCATGCTAAAAGACGATACAAGGAAAGGCATATCATCCGTTAGAATTTCGATTACGGTATGGGTGGATTGCCAGCTATGTTCTTCGTAGTTTGGATTGTACACTCGAATTTTTGGCTGGTTTGTTGGGCGTTGTTGCAAAAAGTCCCATAGACAAATGATTGTGCCGTATAGGTTCTCGATGGACTCGCTAACCAAATCTTCCGTTAGAGAGTCCTGGAAGTAAAGGTGCGCAAGTTGAATCAAGTCATTTGCTTCGGCGGCGTTAAAGTTTCCGTTTATTTCTACTTCAACGCGTTCAATTAATTCGTTTTTTTTGTAATCAGTCATTAGAACTCATCCCTCATGAGTGGTGTTCTTAATAAAACTAGCTGTAAATGCAATTTTTCGAAAGTATTGGGTTCGGACTCTGTGTACGATTATTATGAAAAAATGACTCCTTTGATAGCTGCTAACTTATCTAATAGCGACATGTTGTTATCATGTTTGGTTAATTGGACTAAAAAAGTCTTGCTCAATATGAAAAAAACCTTTGTTATCCATTTTAAACGAAATAAACTCCTTTTTTGCCTATAGTTCGCAGGATAATATTTTGTACAAGACCGAATTCGCATCAAGAGAAATCATGCAGGCAAGCAAAAAACCATTAAAGTACGGTTTTTTGCTTTTACCTCACTATTCTATGTTAGGTTTTTCGTCCGCCATTGAAACATTGCATATGGCAAATTGGGTGACAGGAAAAGAGCTTTATTCTTTTTGTACTATCAGCCATGAATTAAGAGAAACACCTTCAAGTACGGGGGTTACAACGGTTTCAGATTATCTTACAAGTGAAGCCCCAAGTGATTTGGATGCTATTTTTGTATGTGGTGCGTCTCCTGTGATAAAAAACGAAAGTCAGACTTTAGAAAATTGGATAAAAAAACAAGCAAAAAGAAGTGTTGGACTGGGTGGCGTTTGTACTGGAAGCTATTTATTGGCAAAAGCTGGGCTGTTGGATGGCTATCGAGCGACGATCCATTGGCGCAGTCTTGCTAATCTGCGTGACGAGTTTTTGCAAACGATTGTCTCTAATCACCTTTTTGAAGTGGATAGAGACCGTTATACTTGTAGCGGTGGTACGGCTGCTATGGACATGATGCTTTTTCTTATTGGCAAGCAACATGGTATGTCTTTGGCGAGTAATATTTCAGAACAGTTTGTTTGTGAGCGAATTCGTACACACGAAGACCCACAAAGAATTCCTCTGCAGGCTCGCATAGGTACCGGCCAGCCAAAGCTTGTCGAAGCGGTTCAATTAATGGAGGCGAACATTCAGGAGCCACTGTCGTCTGACGACATTGCTTACCATGTTGGGGTGTCTAGACGTCACTTAGAGCGGCTTTTTAAGGGCAATTTAGACATAGTGCCATCTCGCTACTATTTAGAATTGCGCTTGCAGCATGCTAAGCAATTGATTGTTCAGACAGATAAAACAATTACTGAGGTTGGTTTGGCGTGCGGTTTTGGTTCGGCACCTCATTTTAGTACAACCTACAAAGGTTTTTTTGGCGTATCGCCGAGAGAAGAGCGTAATAAAAGTCATAATAAAAGCCCAACCCCTGTCCAAATGGACAAGAAAAAGAGGCGGCTTTGGAAAAAGTAACTTAAAATATGGGCTGCATTATTCTTAGCGTGATTCTTGTATTCTACTTGATAGCGTAAGCAGATTGCTTTTATAGATTAAGTGTTGTGCTGTTATTACGTTAAAAATAATACGTTATATAATATAAAGAAGGTTGAGAACATGTCGAAAGTCCCGGCGTTAGAGCTTATTGATATTCACAAAACGTTTGGTGATATTGAGGTGTTGAAAGGTATTTCTCTAAAAGCCTATGATGGCGATGTCATTTCAATTCTTGGCTCCAGTGGCTCAGGTAAAAGTACGTTTTTACGCTGTGTTAATCTGCTTGAAAACCCAACTCGAGGTGAGATTGTCTTTAATGGCAATAAGCTCGATTTGATCCAAGGTGAGTCAGATTTAGTGGCGAACAACATGAAACAACTTACTCAAATGCGTCAGCAGATTGGGTTTGTGTTTCAAAGTTTTAATCTATGGCCTCACATGACAATTCTACAGAATGTGATGGAAGGGCCACTTCATGTGCTAAAACGACCTAAGCATGAAGTTGCTGAATACGCAGAACACCTATTGCGTAAAGTTGGCATCGCTGAAAAAAAGGATATGTATCCGAATCAGCTGTCTGGTGGACAGCAACAGCGAGTGGCCATTGCTAGAACACTGGCTATGGACCCTCAGGTGATTTTGTTTGATGAGCCAACGTCTGCTTTAGACCCTGAGTTGGTCGGTGAAGTGTTGGGTGTTATGCGTAACCTAGCGGAAGAAGGGCGTACAATGCTGATCGTTACTCATGAAATGAACTTTGCTCGAGAAGTGTCTAGTGAGGTAGTGTTTCTACATCAGGGTATAGTGGAAGAAAAAGGAACGCCTGATCAGGTATTTGGTGCGCCAAAATCTGAGCGTTGCAAAGCGTTTTTATCCAGTGTGTTTTGAGTGAAAAATAAGTGTTTCTTATATCAATAAAAATACAAAAGTAATAATGACTAAATACATAAATATACTAAGGGGATTATAATGAAATTGAAAAAAATGGTTTTAGGCTCAGCGTTGTTGCTAACAGCGGCATTGTCATCAGTATCACTACAAGCGGCAGAAAAAGTTCGTTTTGTGACTGAAGGTGCTTGGGCGCCATTTAACTTTATTGACTCATCAGGACAGGCGCAGGGATTTGATGTTGATATTGCTCGTGCCCTTTGTGCCAAAATGTCAGCGGATTGTGAGATTGGTACGCAAGATTGGGATGGTTTGATCCCAGGTTTAAAAGCAGGCAAATTTGATGCAATTATTGCGTCTATGTCGATCACTGAAGAACGTCTTAAAGTAGTAGATTTTACTAATAAATACTATTCAGGCGGCCTACGTTTCATGGGACGTGTTGGTGAAAAATTCGATCTAGCAAACCTTGAAGGTAAAACAATCGGTGCGCAACGAGCAACTTTGGGCGCCCAATTCTTAGAAGATAATTTCACTGGTAAAGCGGATCTGAAATTTTATGATAATCAAGACAATGTTTATCTAGATCTTGAATCTGGTCGCTTAGACATCGTTCTTTCGGATGAGTTGCCAACGTATAACTGGTTGAAAACATCAAAAGATGGCGCCAAGTTTGAATTCAAAGGTGAAGCGTTCATGAAAACTGACAACATTGCTATTGCCGTTCGTAAAGGCAATAAAAAGTTGAAAGAGCAATTGAACAAAGCACTTGATGCGATTCTAGCAGACGGTACTTACCAGAAAATCAATGCTAAATACTTCCCGTTCTCTATCTACTAAGCGTAGATATTTCTTAGAGTTTCTCGATGCTTTGTCATCGAGAAACTTACTTTAAGCTTACTCTGAGAAAAAACTATGATTGATCTTCATGGATTCGGTGATCAGCTGCTGCAAGGTGCTGTAATTACCTTAGAGCTAGCGCTGTCTTCACTGTTTGTCGGTTTAATTCTGGGATTATTAGGCGCGTCTGCCAAATTGTCTTCTATCAAAGCCATTCGATGGATTGCTCATGCCTATACCACCATTATTCGTGGTATTCCTGAGCTACTAACAGTTCTTATCATTTACTTTGGTGCAACCAGTGTATTGATGGCGATAGCTGGTTTATTTGGGTACGACGAATATATTGAGGTTGGCGCATTTGCAGCTGGCGTTACGGCGCTCGGTTTGACTTTTGGTGCTTATGCAACAGAGGTATTTCGAGGTGCTTTACAGTCTATTCCTAAGGGGCAGCATGAAGCGGCAACCGCTTTAGGGATGGGAACCATTCGAAAGTTCTACCGTATTATTTTGCCGCAGGTATGGCGAATTGCTTTGCCTGGGCTTGGGAATTTATTTCTGGTTTTACTGAAAGATACCGCGTTGGTGTCTGTTGTTGGGTTAGAGGATATAATGCGTAAAGCCAATATCGCCGTGAGCAGTACCAAGCAGGCATTTTTGTTTTATTTGGTGGCTGCATTTATGTATTTGGCTTTAACTATTATCTCTATGGTGTTCGTTTCCTATATGGAAAAACGCGCAAGCCGTGGTTTAACGAGGGGATAATGAATGGATTTTTCAGTTGTAGTTGAATACTTCCCTCGCTTATTAGAAGGCGCTTGGGTCAGTCTTCAGTTGGTGCTTGTATCCATCATATTGGGTGGGGTGTTTGCATTACCTATTGCACTGGCAAGAATTTCGCCAGTTGCTTGGATTAGAGCGATTCCGTTTGCGTATATCTTTTTCTTTCGTGGGACACCTCTGCTTGTGCAGATATTTCTGGTGTATTACGGTGCATCGCAATTCGATGCGGTGCGAGAGAGTATATTGTGGCCAATACTTAAAGAGCCGTTTTGGTGTGCCATTATAGCGTTTACTCTAAATACCTCGGCTTATACGGCTGAGATTTTTCGTGGCGCCATTCAGGCCATCCCTCAAGGGGAAGTGGAAGCATGTAAAGTCGTTGGCATGTCAAAAGCTCAGATGTATCGTCGTATCTTACTGCCTCGTGCATTTGGTATTGTCCTACCAGCGTATGGTAATGAGATTATTCTGATGCTTAAAGGCAGCGCATTGGCCAGTACGATCACTATTTTGGATTTAACGGGTATGGCAAGAACCATCATCGCGAGAACTTATACGCCGATGGAGATTTTCTTGGCAGCAGGGGGGATTTACTTGGTGATTAGTATTGTGATTATTGCTATTTTCCGTCAAATTGAATTACGTCAAAATCGTTATTTGGGTACCTTATCAATTAAGGTTCCAGACAAAGGTTGATGTTTTAGAGATTTCATAAAAAAAGAGGCCTCGGCCTCTTTTTTTATTGTCGTATTATTCGACTTTTTGATTTTACGTATCTATCTGATTAGATCGCCTCGGCGCCCGTTTCACCGGTACGAATTCGAATAATTTGTTCTAGAGCGGTAACGAAAATTTTACCGTCACCAATTTTCCCGGTATTTGCGCTGTGTTGAATGGCTTCAATAGCACGCTCTACTTGGTCTGTTTCTACTGCAAGTTCTAGTTTTACTTTCGGCAAAAAATCGACCACATACTCAGCGCCACGGTAAAGTTCTGTATGGCCTCGTTGGCGTCCAAAACCCTTCACTTCTGTGACGGTAATGCCATTAATCCCCATTTCAGACAGTGCTTCGCGCACCTCATCAAGTTTAAAAGGCTTAACAATGGCCGTAATTAATTTCATCT
>CAXBGJ010000218.1:0-6017 GCA_963975045.1 uncultured Marinomonas sp.
TCCTTTCACTTGTTCAGCAATAAGAACATACTAATCTTGTTGCGCATTATGGTGACAATTTTTATTAAAATCATACGCAACACAGCCCTTAGTTGGCAAAAACCGACCTAGGTTAATACAGTGATGATGGATGGTGAATATCATGAGTAAAGGTCAAGACAACAAAAAAGATTCAAAAAAGAAACCGCTTTTAACAGCAAAAGAAAAAAAAGCAGCAAAGGCTTCTAAAAAATCCTCAACAAATGTTTTAGGCAACTAAGTTTCAATTGGCCACCGTGGCGTCATGGTGGCCTTATTGTGAATAATCAAACCAATTTAACCCGCATTTTGGCCATTCAAAGCGCGTTTTTTAGTAAAAACTACGGACGTGAAGACTTTTGTGGGCCACCTTTTCCTTTTGCCGGGCGTTTTGTATTGCCCTTTGGCGCACTTGAAGGTTTACCACTTGGCCGTTTTCCATTACCCGTCGGTTTCTTAGTATCAGCAAAGGGGCGTCTGTCTTTCGTTTTAGATGAGCTTGCTGGTTTTCGCCCGTCTTCCTTCTTCGGATGCTTAGTATTGGCCTTTGGTGTTGCTATGGATTTTGCATCAGGTCGGCTGGTTTTTCTTGGCGCCTTACGGGCTTTTTTTGCGGGTATGTTATTTTCTGAAGAAGAATCTTCGACTGATTTCAATAAAACGGCTAACTCTTTTTCGGTTAAGTCCCGCCATTCACCCACAGGAACGCCTTTTAAACTCACGTTCATGATACGCGTCCGCTCTAGCTTCACCGCGTCATAACCAAAGTGTTCGCACATCCGACGAATCTGACGATTAAGACCTTGTACCAAGGTAATGTTAAAAACATTTGCCGTTACCTTAGTCACAGGGCATTTTTTCGTCATGGTCCCCAGGATAGGAACGCCGCCCGACATACCCGCGATAAAGTCATCGGTAATCGGCTTATTCACCGTAACCAAATACTCTTTCTCATGATTATTACCGGCGCGCAGTACCTTGTTAACAAGATCGCCATTGTTGGTCAAAAAGATTAAACCTTGAGAATCTTTATCCAAACGACCAATTGGAAAAATTCGTACGCTATGACTAACAAAATCGACGATATTGTTCTTTTCAGAACTTTCCGTGGTGCTGACAATCCCAACCGGTTTATTCAATACAATGAAAATAAAATCATCCGCGTCTTGTGGTTCGATCAGTTGCCCATTCACTTTCACGGTATCTCCAGCCGCTACTTGATCTCCCACCTTGGCACGCTTGCCATTAATGAAAACATTGCCTTGCTCGATAAAGCGATCTGCGTCTCTGCGAGAGCAAATGCCACTTTCGCTGATGTATTTATTTAAACGAGTGGATGAAGCGTTAAACATAAGGTGCCATCTTTGTCTGCGCAAAGTCTCTCTATTTTAGAAAGCGCTTAAACTAAGTGAGTCGTAAAGAACGATATTGACGACATTATATAGGAAATAAGACTCGCATTTCAGGAGGGAACAACAGAATTTTATCAATAAGACGCTACTGACAAACATTAAACGCAATCAAATTTTTCCGTCCCCTACTGATGTGCCTCTAGATAGTATTTTTCCTGTTCAAGAATACGATCTGTATTAAGAGACGCTAGGCTCACCTCATGAGAATGAGGCAACATGCCGATGGTTTGTAAATGCAGATAACGCATTGCACAAACTCGTAGAAAAGACGTGAAGTTATCCAGATTATGACCTGCATCCAAGGCTTCGTGATTGAGCTTGGCGATCATTTGAGACAAAGACAACTTATCCCGTTGTGCAATTTCTTCCAAGGTGAACCAAAAAAAACTTTCTAATCGTATGCTGGTGACCATGCCATCAATACGCAAAGAGCGCGTGACATTTTCCCATAGGCTCGGATCAGAGTTCACAAAAAGCTTACACATTTTATTTTCCCTACTGAATTGCGAAGACATCTCGCATATTTTTATTATTAGCATCTTTGATGGAATGTATCGTGGCGTTGTGCAAACAGTCTAGTTCAAAACTGACATAGCGGTTAGGCGAATTTAACATTTTACTGTCTCATGACAGTGTTAAATCCACCTTATTAGAGTGGATAACGCTTAACAAATCACTTCGCTAAAAGAGCATAAAACTGAGCTAGCCAAGCTGGATGCGCTGGCCAAGCTGGCGCAGTAACAAGGTTACCGTCTGTTACCGCTTGATCAACCGGAATATCCATAAACTGACCTTTGGCGAGTTCGACTTCTGGCTGGCAAGCTGGATAAGCGGAGCACTTTCTATTTTCTAACACACCCGCCGCCGCTAACAATTGCGCACCATGACACACGGCCGCTACAGGCTTATCGGTATCAAAAAAGTATTTCACCATCGCGATCACCTCTTTATTAAGGCGAAGGTACTCTGGCGCTCGGCCACCTGGAATGACTAACGCATCATAGTCTTCGACTTTTATATCAGCAAAAGTCGCATTCAAAGCGAAACGATGACCAGGCTTTTCAGTGTACGTTTGATCGCCTTCAAAATCATGGATTGCCGTTGCCACCGTATCACCAGACTTCTTATCTGGACACACAGCATGCACCGTATGACCCACACTCATTAATGCTTGAAACGGCACCATGGTTTCGTAGTCTTCCGTGAAATCGCCCGTGATCATTAAGATTTTTTTATTAGACATGATACTTTCCTCGGTTGTGTTTAAAACTTCCTATGTTTTAACAGCTTGAGAAAGAAAAAAGGTATTAAGGGGTTATTACATTTATGTCGTCCAGCTGGAAGGGAGCTGGATATTCATATTGATAACCACCCAAACATTAAAGCCGAACAGATGCCTTTTAGAAAGTATTCTGGGGGTGGCCCTGTTGTATCAAGGCTCATGCTGTCTGTGTTGTCATCAAATCAGTTTGGAAAAACTGGGAGCGTATCAGCCTACTGAGGCCTTATTCCAAGAATTCGAAAGTCCGGCGCATTAAAACAAGAGAAATGGTATCTCGCCCTACAAAAAAAGAGAGAAGAAAAGCATCAAGCTCCTCTCTCTACCAAGGAAAAGGTTGAAAGGAATATCTAAAATGATGGCTTAAAACATTCCTTCAAAGTTCACGTAAAACAACGCTATTTAATCAAATTAAGCGCCGCTTTAAATTCGTCTGCTCGACAATCTCTAATCAATTCAAACAGACACATTTCAAGACTGGTAACGTCTGCGCCTTTGCGCGTTAATTTTTCAAGCGCTAATGTTTTGTTATCCAAAGAACGAGACGACACGCAATCACTGACCAGTTCTACCATATAGCCTGAATCAAGCAAATCCAGAGCCGTTTGGTAAACACAAATGTGCGCTTCAATACCGCAAAGTAACCATGTGTTCACTTTAGACTTTCTGAGCGCATCAACAAAAGTCGGCTCGCCACAAGCACTAAAAGAAAATTTTGGTATCGGTTTAGCCAAATCCAAAACCTCTCGTAAAGCAGGCACTGTTGCGCCCAATTTTTCAGGATTTTGCTCTAACCACAATATAGGCAAACCCAATAATTTTGCCGCATTGATCAGCTTGACGAGATTAGCAATAAAAAGCTCACTGTCATGAACAATAGTCGCCAGCTTTCCCTGAACATCGACCACCACCAACCCCGTTCTTTCTTTTCTTAACATAAACACCTCTAATTATTTTTATTTTTTGTTAGATCTGACCTTATACCAGTTTAATTCCCAATGATGTGAGTAAACTCACCGCCTCATAACGACAAAATATCGCCCCTTTAATGTTGTTTTTCTTCACATCTATATCGTAATGGGTCGCACCGTCAAAATTAGCTCCCGTCAATGTCGTATTAACAAACAAACTGTTGGTTAAATCCGTACCAGAAAACGTCGCCCGAGAAAGTATCGCTTCTCTAAAGTCCACATCGTGAGCACGGCAATCTTCGAAAGTAATTCCCGGTTGTTTCAAACCATAGAAAGAAGACGCATTGACTAAGCATGCCTTAAAATACAACGCTGCACCTAAATCCAAGCCGCGCCAATAGGCTTTGGTCCAATCAACGCCCAATACTTTGGAGTCATGGAACTGCACATCGGAAAACTTACTGTTTCTCACATTCACCGCCGTTAGCTTACATTTAGTAAACTGGCAGTCCTTAAAAGAACAGGCATCAAAAAAAGACTCTGTAAAATCACAAGACTCAAAAATACAAGACTCAAATGTCTTACGACTAATAGTGTCCTGCACATAAGACAAATCAGTGAAGGTTAAACCATCGAATGATGTGTCACTCATTAACGTGTTTTCCATCTGACCTCCCATAGTGAATAACGCTAAAGTAACAAGAGAACCTTTACGCCTCAATCAAAACCACTTTTCTACTGAATAAGATCGATTTAGCGACACCCAAAAATACTGTCATGAAAGTCGAGCTATTTTGTTATTTTTTTCTTTCTTTTAGACTCGTACCCTCTTTTGCTTCACGTTTTTTTTGAAAAGGAAATAACATGCTTAACAAAGTCCAAATCAAAGTGAGAGGATACCACCTAGATATTTTTCAACACGTCAATAACGCCCGATATTTAGAATTTTTAGAAGAAGGCCGTTGGGCTTTTTTTGATGACTTTGGCGGCGTAGAACTCATGGAAGAAGGAATCGCTTGGGCCGTAGTGAATATAAACATCAACTTCAGAGCCGAAGCTGGATTCGGTGATACTCTCGAAGTGCAAACTCGATACATTAAACTTGGCAATCGTAGCATCACGATGAAACAGACCATTATCAATACACAAACCCAAGACCTTGTTGCAGAAGCCGACGTCACCTACGTCTGTTTTTCTAAAGCCTTAAAAGCGGCGGTTGCGCTACCTGATGATTTGAGACAAAAAATCGAACAAGCCATTGCTGCTTCCGAATAAAGTAAAAACACCTGCCACAGTGGCACCATCATAATCGTTCGTGCTTTCACACCCACTGTATATAACAAAGCAACAGCGTGTATAGATTGTGGAAGCCTGTCATTCTAATTGCAAAAAACGCTCTTCTCCTTAAAATCAATTTAAGCAAGGGGGATTAGAATGAAGGCTAAACGGCTAAAGAACACAGTAACTTTTATTGTAGTGGCATTGAGTGCACTTATTATAGTCAGACTGTATTTACCCTATTGGGCGCTGCACACAGTGAATCAAAAGCTGTCTGACATGGGTGAGTACACCGGGCACATTGAGAAGGTAGATATTGATATTTATCGAGGTGCATACCAGCTTCAAAAACTGTCTGTCTCGAAAGTAAAAGGTGATCATCAAGTCCCTTTCTTACGAACTGACAACATTGATATTGCTTTGAGTTGGCGAGCCTTATTTAAAGGTGAGATTTTAGCCGACCTCACTCTTGATTCCCCTCAAGTAAACTTCGTTGACAGTAATCAAGCCGCAAACGCCCAATCCGGCAAAGGCGGCGATTGGAAAGGCGTTGTTGAAGGGCTTATTCCCATTACCATCAGTAAAATCACCCTCAACGATGGCCGCATTGCGTTTCGAAATTTTGATTCGACGCCTCCTGTTAATATTCAGCTCACGGAACTTCATGCCGAAGTGACAAACCTGACCAATATTGCAGGGCAGGACGGAAAGCGCGTCGCGGATTTAAAACTCAATGCCAAACTTTTAAACTCCGCCTCTATGGACATGGACGCACAATTTGATCCTTTTGTTTCGAACGATTTTCGAATTTCACTCAAAACAGACTCAGTTTCATTGCCTCTGCTTAACGACTTCGCGCAGGCTTACGCGAATTTCGACTTCCGAGCAGGAACAGGGGAAGTCATCAGCGAGCTCAAAGCGTCTAACGGTAAACTCAATGGTTATGTCAAACCCTTGTTCAAAGATGTCGATATATTAGATTGGGAACAAGATGCGGTAAAAGATGACGATGGACTATTCCAACTCTCGTGGGAAGGATTAAGCGGTGGTTTGGCGGGATTATTCACCAACAATAGTTCAGATAAAGTCGCCACTCAAATTAACATTACTGGTTCATTA
>CAXBGJ010000219.1:0-5893 GCA_963975045.1 uncultured Marinomonas sp.
AAATGCGGTTCGATGCCTTCAAGTTGCATGCTGGTCTTCGTTAAGCCATAAAAACGTACATCGCCAGTGACTGAACCTACAACATTATCCATCACGTCTTTTCCAAACATGCGATTGAAGCTATGGATGAAATCGTCCAGCTCTAATTCTTCGTCTAAAGTTACCTCTAGCACCGCATTCATGGCTTGATAAAAGAGGCCGCGTTGCACTGTATTGTCGTTGAACTGTAAGAACTCACCGACTAACTCCATGGCATCTTCGTGTGCGCCGAGAGCCAAATAAATCAGGATCTTAAGTTCCATAATCGTTAACTGGCCCCACACGGTATTGTCATCAAATACAATGCCGATCAAGGTAGGGATATCTGTGTAGTTATCGAGTTGGCTTTCTTCTAAACGAGTCACCAAATTGGCAAGCTGCTTAGCGTTTAAAGCATGCAGGTTTAGGATGTCTTCACGATAATCCAGCGATTTATTGGTGTTGTCCCACACCAAGTCTTCAACAGGGTAAATCTCAGAATAATCGGGTACAAGAATACGGCAGGCTGACGCACCTAAATCAGTAAATTCAGCGATGTACACCTCTTTACCTAAGTCTTCTAAGATACCAAATAGACTGCTGGCTTCTTCTTCGTTGGTGCCGGAAAAATCCCATTCGCAAAAATCATAGTCGTACTTGCTGCTAAAGAAGCGCCATGAAATCACCCCAGTTGAATCGATAAAGTGCTCGACAGCGTTTTCAGGCTCGCTCACCGCCATGCTGTTGAATGTCGGTTTTGGTACATCGTTTAAACCTTCGAAGCTGCGACCTTGCAGTAGTTCGGTTAAGCTGCGTTCTAGTGCTACCTCAAGGCTTGGATGGGCGCCAAAAGAAGCAAACACGCCACCTGTTTTCGGGTTCATCAGTGTCACGCACATGACCGGGAATTGGCCTCCGAGTGAGGCGTCTTTTACCACTATCGGAAAGCCTTGCTCTTCTAAACCGTTAATACCCGCGAGAATACTTGGATATTTTTCGAGCACTTGCATAGGAACATCAGGTAACACAATTTCATCTTCGATGATTTGGCGTTTAACAGCACGCTCAAAAATTTCCGACAGGCATTGTACGTGCGCTTCTTGCAGGTTGTTTCCCGCGCTCATGCCATTACTTAGAAAGAGGTTCTCGATTAGATTTGATGGGAAATACACCGTTTCGCCATCGGATTTTCGCGTATAAGGGATTGCACAAATGCCGCGACTTTTATTGCCTGAATTCGTGTCAATCAAGTGCGAACCAAACAATTCGTCGTCTGGATTATAAATATCTAAGCAATAATCATCTAACATACCTGTCGGTAAGGCATCGTTTTTGGTTAGTGCAAACCACTTTTCATTCGGATAATGAACAAATTCACTGTTGGCGATGTCTGTGCCAAAAAACTGATCATTGTAGAAAAAATTGTTATTTAAACGTTCAATAAACTCACCGAGTGCAGAACACAGAGCGCTCTCTTTCGACGCGCCTTTGCCGTTGGTAAAACACATTGGCGATGCCGCGTCACGAATGTGCAGAGACCACACGTTGGGCACGATATTGCGCCAGGATGAGATTTCAATCTTCATGCCAAGATCGGCTAACATTCCCGTCATATTGGCAATGGTTTGTTCTACTGGTAGATCTTTGCCGAGAATAAAGGTGTTTGATGTACCATCGGACTGGCCCATCAACATGGCATTGGCGTCTGCGTCTAGGTTTTCAACGGTTTCAATCTTAAATTCTGGCCCAGTTTGCACCACTTTTTTGACGGTACAACGATCAATAGAGCGCAAAATACCTTGGCGATCTTTATCTGAAATATCGTCTGGTAGCTCGACTTGGATTTGGAAAATCTGATTGTAGCGATCTTCTGGATCAACAATATTGTTCTGCGACAGACGGATGTTGTCTGTTGGGATATCTCGGGCTTTGCAATACACCTTCACAAAATACGCCGCACACAGTGCCGATGACGCTAAGAAATAGTCAAACGGACTTGGAGCTGAGCCATCGCCTTTGTAGCGGATAGGCTGATCGGTGGTAACGGTAAAATCATCAAACTTGGCTTCAAGTCTCAGATTGTCGAGAAAATTAACTTTGATTTCCATTGAATAGGGTTTCCATTTAATAGGCGAGTGCTCTTCCAAGATGCGTCATTGGTTGTATTGAGCCATTGCGGTGAATTATCGGTGATAGATGGGGGTAGAGTAAAATTAAATCGACTCTTCTATAAAACAAAACGCATTAGTCGTGTAGCTCACTCCAATTAATCGGTACGGCGAGTTCGTTAGAGAGTAAGCTGGTTACGTAGCCTACCAGTTTATTAAGGAGTCATTATGACGAAAGGTGACGACAGTACTATTGATTCATCCAGTGATAAAACCATCAATAGTATGAGTGATAGAGCCGCTGGGGTTGTCATGGGAACGGCAGGGAACAGCGCTAATTTACTCGGCTCGACGTTAGGCTTGTCCGGCACTAGGCAGAGCAGCCCATATAATCGCGTTACTCCGGGTGAGTTACCGGGCATTGAACATCTTTTAGATGTGTCAGTGCCGCCTGAATCCGGTCGCGTTAGCATAAGTTATATTGATTACTCTGCGACTAAGTTGGAAATGGGAGAAGTGACTGACCTTGATGAATTTCTAGCCAAGCCTGTGCCAGATTGGGTAACGACGAGGTGGATTAATGTCAGCCATCCGCACCCTTATGTGATTAACCAGTTTCGTCGCCATTTTTCGTTTCATACGTTAACAGCAGAAGATGTGATGCATATTCCTCAGCGTCCGCGGGTTGAGTTTTTTGATGATCATGTGTTTGTCGTGCTGCGCATGCTGCAGTTGGTGGAATGCGCACCAGACAATACCTCAGCAGGTGGCGTGTTGGACGCTGAGCAAGTGAGTCTGCTTCTTTACGATAAAGTGCTCATCACCTTTCAAGAAAAGCCGGGAGATGTGTGGCAACCCATTAGAGAGCGCTTGCAAAAAGATAACGTACGCATTCGTAAAAGCGGCACAGGCTATCTGCTTTATGCATTGCTAGATGCGATGGTCGATCATTGCTTTCCTGTATTGGAACAATATGGCGATCTCCTCGAGGAGCTTGAACTGATTACCTTAGAAAAACCCACACCGGAGGTTTTGCATCGTATTCATGCCGTTAAGCGTGAGCTTTCTTTGTTGCGACGTATTGTTTGGCCAATGCGCGAAGTGGTGGATCAGTTATACCGTGAAGAAGACGGCCGCATGGGGGAGGTGACTAAACCGTATCTTCGCGATGTCTATGAGCACACGATTCAAGTTGTGGAAATTATTGAATCCTATCGCGAGATGGTCAGCGGCCTAACCGATCTTTATATGTCCGCAGTGTCCAATCGTATGAACGAAATCATGAAAGTGTTAACCATCATGTCTTCCGTGTTTATTCCCCTGACCTTTGTTGCTGGTGTTTACGGGATGAACTTTGCTTATATGCCAGAGTTGACCCAGCGCTGGGCGTATCCCGCTATTTGGGGCGTTTTTATCTTACTGACTGTCGGTATGATATTTTTCTTCAAACGTCGAGGTTGGCTGGGAGGCGATCGCTAGGTTCTCCTTCATCCAGCATCGCCATTGATAGAGAAAGTCGATATAGAGTGGTATTTTCAATAAAACATGGTATCGCGCTCATTGAGTCCATTGCCTAATGAGCGAGATACTTGGCTCTAAAATACTTACGAGACAAGGGTCTGAAAACCAAACGAGCGTTTGGCTGACAAAAATAGCGGCTAAAATTCCAAAGGCCTTCGGACTTGCCAGTTTTGTTGTAACTCTGGACTGGCTTGACCCGAAAATTATCTCATGATGAAATTAGATGTAGGTTGAAAGTGTTTTAATCAAACGTTATTAAGCGGGCTGCCATCTTGTTTGGCGGTGTCTAAGCAAATATAAGATTTTGTACTCACGACATCGGCGTGAGCATAAAGTTGTTTGACAACCAGATTGGTAAATTCAGCCATGTCTTTGGCACACACTTCCACGATTAAATCCACGTCTCCGGTGACCCCATGTACATTAATTGCTGCGCTTTGTTGTTGTAGAAAATGCATCACATTGTCCCGAGCATTTGGTGTATCTTTACTGACGGTCACCAGTGTCCAAGCCATGACACTATAGCCGAGCTTTTGATAGTTCACTTTTGCTCGGTAGCCGCTAATAACATTCATTTCTTCTAATAAGCGTAAGCGTCTTAAGCATTGTGACTGAGACAGGTTGATGGCCTGAGCCAGTTGAGTATTGCTTATGCGGCCATTTTCCTCTAATGCTTTGATTATTTTGTAGTCTGTACGATCTAAGGTGATTTCTTTCATTAACGGCTCTAATTAAATAAAAATATTGTGTTACGTTAGTTATTCTTCTCCAAAATAGCAAACAACTTGCGTGTTTTATTCTCTATACTTTTGCCATAGTCATTCGTTTTCTATCGCGTATTTTGGGTTGTTTTTTAAGAGGATAAGATTATGGCACCTTTGTTAGATTTGGCGTTTGTTCGTTCTCAGTTTCCGGCTTTTAAAGAGCCTTCTTTATCTGGTCAGGCTTTTTTTGATAATGCAGGCGGTTCCTATGCTTGCAAAGCCGTTATTGATCATTTGGACCAGTATTATCGTGAAACAAAACTCCAGCCTTATCACCTTCATCCTGCTGCACAAAAAGCCGGAGCGCAGATGGATTTGGCTTATAAACGCCTAGCGTCCTATTTGAATGTAGAGGCAAGTGAAGTACACCTTGGGCCTTCGACTTCTCAGAATACGTATGTGCTGGCACAGGCGTTTGGCAAGATATTGAAAGAAGGCGATGAGGTTATTGTGACCAACCAAGATCACGAAGCGAACATCGGTGTTTGGCGTGCTTTGTCGTCTCGTGGTGTCGTCATTAAAGAGTGGCGAGTTGATTCAAAAACAGGGTCTTTGAATACAAATGATCTAGAGCAACTTTTTACTAAACGAACCAAGTTATTAGCGTTCACTCATTGTTCCAATGTCGTGGCTGAGATCAACCCAGTAGCAGAAATTTGTGCGCGAGCAAGAGCGGCAAATGTGATGACACTGGTTGATGGTGTGTCGTTTGCAGGCCATGGGTTACCAGATATAGATGCTCTGGGTGCCGATATTTATTTATTTTCGCTTTATAAGGCGTATGGCACGCATTTGGGTGTGATGGTGATTCGTAATGCTATTGCGGATAAATTGGGCAATCAAGCACATTATTTTAATGAAGCGTATCGTCAAAAATGGTTTGTACCAGCCGGTCCTGATCATGCTCAAGTAGCAGCCAGTCGTGGTGTGCTGGATTACTTTGATGCCTTGCATGATTATCATTTTGATGAGGGCGCTTCAGCTCTTGAAAAGGCCCAACGAGTAAGAGCACTGTTTCATGACGCTGAGCAAGTGTTGCTGGTTAAGTTGCTTAAATATATTGATCAACATCCTAAACTGACATTGCTTGGTCCTACTGATCCTTTAAAAAGATCGGCGACGGTTGCTATTATTCCTAAAGATCAAACACCTCAGGAATTGGCGCAAAAACTGGTTGATCAAGGTATTATTTGTGGTGCAGGGCATTTCTATGCGGTTCGCTTGCTGGAGGCAATGGGGGTGGATTCTAATACTGGTGTTGTTAGATTGTCATTTGTTCATTACACACAACCAGAAGAAATTGATCAGCTGATACAGGCGTTAGAAACAGCGCTTAAATAGCAGTAGAAAAGGCAAGGACGAATGCTTTTCATCCGTCCTTTCTTTATTTAGAGTCAGGCCAAGATTCAAAATGAACCGCTGAACTAACGTCTCGCCTAGGCAACCAACCTGATCTTTCAAGGTCTGGAGTGTCGTGAAAAA
>CAXBGJ010000220.1:0-5893 GCA_963975045.1 uncultured Marinomonas sp.
ATCAAGAAGCTGCTGGCAACACGTTTCGCTATCGTTTAAAAGAAGGTGCGCAACAACTTCAGCACAGAGCGTCTGAAGCGAAAGCGAGTGTGTCGACTAATCTTGATAACTTTAATAAACAACGTAATACATTTCAGGACGTGGTAGCGGCTAGTTCTCAATTACTTTCTAGTGTGACGCTTGTTGCAGAAAATATACATGTGGCTGTTGAAGCGACTGAGTCTGTTGGTGTGGTTTCGCGTGAGAGTCGTTTGCTGGCTCAACAAACGGGTGACACCATGCGTCAGGTTTATGAAGATATTTCTGATGCGAAAAAGGTGGTGGCAATACTGGCAGAGCGCAGTGACAGCATCAATGAAGTGGTGAATTCTATCAGCGGTATCGCAGAGCAGACCAATTTGCTTGCGTTAAATGCAGCGATAGAATCTGCCCGCGCAGGTGAGGCCGGACGAGGTTTTGCTGTGGTTGCTGATGAGGTGAGGGCGCTGGCAATCCGAACTCAAAATGCAACGCAAAGTATCCATAGCATGACCGAAGAGTTGAAGAAAAATACGGCAGATGTGACGAAAACCATCGATAAAGGCACGGAAGTCGCGCAAGAGGGTGTGGATAGCGTCAATAAAGTTGCTCAAAAAATGGGAGACATTGAGGCCGCCATCAAACAAATTGTCGAAATGACCGCGCAAATTAATGTGTCTTCAGATGAGCAGGCTGGTGTTGCTCGTGACCTTAACGAGAAGATGCAAGAAGTAGATGCTCTGAGTATTAATAGTATAGAGCGAGCGGAAAATATTGTGATAAATATCAGTCATATTGAAGAAGAAGCCTACGAACAAGGCAATCTTGCTGAGCGTATGAAACAGTAGTATTTATGTCTCTGTCATAGATTATTAAGGCCCTTTGAGAATGCGTTTTCAAAGGGTTTTTTTGTGTTTTGAATGTAAGGCTAACAAGGCTCTTCGCTGATGACATGATAAATAGCGTTACCAAGTGCTTGGATTTGCTCCTTCGTGATGACGTAAGGTGGCATTAGGTAAATGAGCTTGCCAAAGGGGCGAATCCATACGCCAAGTTCAACGAATTTATGCTGTATTTCATGTAAGTTGACGGCATTTTTTAACTCTACAACACCTATTCCACCAAGACATCGTATTTCTTTAACTTGCTCTAGGTGTGTACAGGGCGTTAGTGCTTCCCTCATCCATGTTTCCAGTTGAGTGATTTTTTCAGGGATGTTGTATTCACTTAATAAAGACAAGCTGGCATTGGCGGCTGAGCAGGCAAGTGGGTTTCCCATGAAAGTGGGGCCGTGCATAAATACGCCATCATTGGCGCTTATTCCAAGGGCGACCTTATTATTAGTCAAGGTTGCCGCTAGTGTCATATACCCTCCAGTGAGTGCTTTACCGACACACATGATGTCTGGGCAAATGCTGGTGTGATCTGTGGCAAAGAGCTTTCCGGTGCGTCCAAATCCTGTTGCAATTTCATCAAAGATTAAAAGAATGTCGAATTCGTCGCATAGTGTGCGTATGTGGTTAAGGTATTGCGGATTGTAAAAGCGCATCCCTCCCGCATTTTGCACAACAGGTTCAATGATGAATCCTGCAATGTGCTGATGGTGCTGTTGAAAGGTTTCTTTGATTTCATCTAGGTACGCTTTTTTGACTGGCTCATGAATACCGGTTGGCGGTGGGGAGACGAAAAATTGTTGAGTGAGTGCGGCATTAAATACATTGTGCATACCATTTTCTGGGTCGCATACAGACATGGCTGCGAAGGTGTCGCCATGATAGCCGCTTTTTGGGGAAACGAAGCGTTGCTTGTCTGGTTTGCCTTGAGTGTTCCAGTATTGGATGGCCATTTTAAGTGCGACTTCAACGGAAACGGACCCTGAATCCGAAAGGAATACGCGTTGCAGATCATCTGGTGTAATGGCAATGAGTTTTTCGGCTAGTTCTATGGCGGGTTTGTGTGTGAACCCACCAAACATAACATGAGAAAATTGGGTGAGTTGCTGCTGGATAGCGGTATTTATGGTGGGATGGTTGTAGCCGTGAATCACACTCCACCAAGAAGACATTCCGTCGATGAGAGTACGTCCGTCGCTGAGTGTTATCTCGCAGCCATCGGCTTTTTCAACAAGAAAGTGGGGGCTTGGTTTGCTCATTGAGGTGTATGGGTGCCACAAAAGTTGCTTGTCTAAATCTAGGTATTCTTGTTGTGTTTTCATGATGTTAACCATTGCTTTGTTATGTGCATACTAAACAATGGCATGGGTAATGGCTAGGTCGTTGTTGTGGTTGTCGGCTAGTGTTCTTTGTCGGGTGTTCTAGCAATTACCCACACATCGACGCGCTCCGCTCCCGCTTTTAACAATAGTTTTACGCAGTTTTCTACTGTGCTTCCCGTTGTCATGACATCATCAAATAGAGCAACATGCTTTGCAATTGGAGCGTCCACCTTATAGCTGTTTTGAGGGCTTTTTAGGCGTTCTTTTCGACTTAAAGAGTGCTGAGCTTGAGTGTTTTTGATTTTTTGTAGCGGATTGTGTTTTGGTAGGGCTGGGCATTCTTTCCCTATGTGCTGTTGTAGGTTTTTAATTAAATGGGTGGACATTGTCCTTGTTTGGCAAAATCCGCGTTCTTTGATTCGGCTTGGATGGCTTGGCACATAAAGTATTTGTTCCGGCCAGTTACCGGATGAGTATGTTCTGATCAGGTGGTTGCTCAATAGGTATGTTAGTGGCCGAATGTAATGGTTTCCTTGGTTGAATTTGATGTTATGGATGAGTATTTTTACGATGCCTTCAAATCGATAGGGGGCGATGCAGGCGTGATAGGGTGGCGGGAGTGTTTGGCATTGCCCGCATAGGTTGCTGATTGTGTGTGTTGGGCGTTTGCAGTGATGGCAGCTGTTTGTATTGAGTGGAAGTCCCTCTTGGCAGTGATGACAAAGCGTGTTTTCACTTCTTGCGTTACAAAGATAGCAATGGTTTAAAAATAACCTCTTGTAAACTTCATATATTTTTGTGGTTGACAGTTTTTTCCAGTCCATTAGTATTACTCCATTGAATTTCTTTGATCGAGGATATTATGTCTTTAAGTACGTTTGTAGCAACCACCAATAAGCCGCGTTTTGACTGGACCCACGCTGAAGTTAAAGCGCTTTTTGACCTGCCATTTATGGATTTGATATTTCGTGCTCAGACTGTTCATCGTGAAAATTTCACGCCAAACGAAGTGCAGGTAAGTACGCTATTGTCGATCAAAACGGGGGCGTGTCCTGAAGATTGTAAATATTGTCCGCAAAGCGGTCATTATAATACTGAGCTTAAGAAAGAGAAATTAATGGAAGTTCAAAAGGTGCTGGAAGAGGCGGCCCTGGCGAAAGAAAAGGGGGCAAGTCGCTTTTGTATGGGGGCGGCGTGGAAGCACCCTTCCGAAAAAGATTTTCCTTATGTGCTTGAAATGATCAAGGGAGTTAAATCTTTAGGGTTGGAGTCATGTGTAACATTGGGCTCGTTAAATGATGATCAGGCGAAGCGCTTATCGGAAGTGGGTTTGGATTATTACAACCACAATTTAGACACCTCCGCAGAATTTTACGACAGTATTATTACGACAAGAACTTACCAAGATCGTTTGGATACGCTATCAAGAGTTCGAACGTCGGGTATTAAACTTTGCTGTGGTGGCATTATGGGGATGGGTGAAGAGCAAAAAGATCGGGTGGGTCTATTGCGTCAGCTATCTCTTATGTCCCCTCACCCTGAAAGTGTTCCTATTAATATGCTGGTGAAAGTAGAAGGAACACCGATGGAAAATGTCGACGATCTTGATACCTTCGAGTTTATTCGGACAATCGCTGTGGCGCGCATTATTATGCCAAAATCCCACGTTCGTTTGTCGGCGGGTCGCCATGGAATGAATGAACAGACTCAGGCCTTGTGTTTTATAGCGGGTGCCAACTCAATTTTTTACGGTGAAAAATTATTGACGACAGGCAATCCTGAAGCGGATAAAGACATGGCCTTATTCGCAAATTTAGGTATTAATCCTGAAAAACGCGAAGAGCATTCAGATGAGGCGGTTGCTGAAGCCATTGTCACTCAAGCGGTGAAACAAGAAGAATCCAAGTTGTTTTATGAAGCCAGTGCCTAAGTCACCGAATTGGATGTTGTCTGCGCTTGAAGAGCGCCGACAACAGAACATGATGCGACGAACAGTGACTCTGGACAGTCCTCAAACTCCTCATGCTAGGATTAATGCTCAAGATTATGCCGCTTTTTGTTCTAATGATTACCTTGGTTTGGCAAATCATCCTGCGCTGATTCAAGCATTGTACGAAACGGCTCAGGAATATGGTGTCGGCGGTGGCTCGTCGCATTTGGTGTGTGGCCACCTGACGCCTCACCAGCAACTTGAAGATGCCCTCGCAGACTGGCTTGGTTACGAGCGAGTGATGTTGTTTAGTACCGGCTACATGGCGAACCTCGGGGTGATATCGGCGCTGGCTGGTAAAGGTCGACCTGTTATTCAAGACAAACTCAATCATGCTTCGTTAATCGATGGTGCGTTATTGGCGCAAGCGACAATGCGGCGTTATTTGCATGGCGATGTGGCGAGTGCTGAAAAGCTATTATCTAGATCGACTGACTCCGGATTACTCATTACGGATGGTGTATTTAGTATGGACGGTGATGTGGCGCCTTTGTCGGAGTTATCTAATTTGGCTATCAAACATGATTGGATGTTTATGGTCGATGATGCTCATGGCTTGGGGTGTCTTGGTGAGGATGGGCGGGGGTGTTTGTCATTAGCGGGTTTGGATGCTGAGCGGCTGCCTATATTGGTGGGAACGTTTGGGAAAGCCTTCGGAACAGCAGGGGCTTTTGTAGCAACATCACATGATTATGCGAATTATTTAACACAATTTGCGCGTCCTTATATTTATACCACAGCGATGTCGCCAGCTATGGCAGGAGCAACGTTAGCGTCTTTACGCATCATTCAATCATCAGAAGGACAGGAAAGGCGTGATAGATTAGCTGCGCATATTGCGTATTTTCGTCAACGAATGCAGTCGTTACCGGTTGTCTTGATGGCGTCAGAGACCGCGATTCAACCAATACTAATGGGCGACAGTAAAACCGCGCTTCAAATTAGCGAACGGCTAAAGTCTCTCGGTGTCTGGTGTACAGCGATTCGACCTCCGACCGTTCCAGTAGGCAGTGCCCGTTTAAGAATTACCTTAAGTGCGGCCCACTCTGACGCAGATTTAGTGCTATTATGCGACTCACTCGAACACGTTTTAATCGCCAAATAATAGAGGGACAGCATGCGAGCACGTATTGAAACTGAAGCTTTTGGGAACTCGTCTAATCAAGCTATTTTTATGGTATCTGGTTGGGCAATGCCAAAAGACGTTATGCATGCTTTTGCTTTGCGCCTGAGTCAGCGTTTTTATGTTGTGCTGGCGAATTTACCCGGTATTTCTCTTGATGAGCAATGGATTTCTCGTTCTCGCATTGGGCCTAATTACGATATCGATGCTTTATCAGAACAACTGATCGAAGTTGCACCTAAAGAGGCTTGGTGGATTGGCTGGTCGCTTGGCGGCATGGTGTCTACTTATGTGGCGGCGCGTCGCTCTAGTCAGGTTCTTGGTTTGATCACGTTAGCGGCCTCTCCTAGCTTTATCAAAAGAGAAGAATGGTCGCATGGTATGGCGATTGAAGACTTTGATGCGTTTGCTGAATTCGTTGAGCAATCGCCAGAACAAGGGCTTCAGAAATTTGTTATGTTGCAGGCAAAAGGGGCGAAGAATGAACGTGCCTTAGTGAAGCAGTTGCAATCCTTTTTGCCGATGAAAACATTAAATCGTGTGGCTC
>CAXBGJ010000221.1:0-5878 GCA_963975045.1 uncultured Marinomonas sp.
ACGGGTATATTTACAGATTTAGGCATTATGTTAGGAGGGGCCTTTCAGGGGAAGGCGCTAGATAAACGCAAAGTGTTCTTGTTTATCATTATTGTTGTTGGCTTTATTTTGGGTGGTTGTCTGGGGGCGTGGTTGTTCTTGAAGTTTGGATTTTACGCATTGTGTGTTCCATCGGCACTTTGCGTGTGTCTTGCGATTTTGTATCGTTCATATAATGCACGATTAATTCGAGATTAAGATCAAAGTGAATAATAATGTGACTTTAAGAAAGCTAGGTAGCGTATTCCCATTGAGCTAAATAGCACTCATTGATACAAGAAAACACATGATTTTCTTGTGCAAAATACTCAAAAGTTTGCTAGATTTAAATAGGTATGGTATTGATTAATAAAGTGTTTAAGGGCGATTTTTTGTATTTATTGGGAAATACGATGTTCATTCACTATATTGTGAAAGTATTTACATTGTCGGCATTGAAATCACATCGAATCGTCCATAGATTATATATAAGGGCAACAGAGGAGGTACAAAACTGAAGTTAATAAAACACCTGACTAAAACAGAAGGAAATTCTCTATGTATACATTGAATATTAGCGGTCACCACGTCCAATCTGGTGAAGAAGTTCAAGAACTTGTTAAAGAAAAAATGGACCACTTGTCTCGTATCAATAATCAGATAACAAGCATTAAGGTGATTCTAAATACAGAGAAACACGAGATTCATGAATTAATTGTCGAAGCCAGTGTTCATATTCCTGGTCATGATCTTTTTGCAACGGTTAAAACGGATAAACAGATTAAACCGGCCCTTGACCTTTTAGTTGGCAAGTTAGAGAAGCAGCTAATCAAACACAAAGCAAAACATGCTGGACGACAGCATCAAATTAATGCTCAGGATGTAGAGAGCCCTGTAGAGCGTCAGCTGCAAGCCGAATTCGACGAGCTTGTTGAGCGAGAAGTTATTTAGTTTATTCACAATTCTAGGAGAAGCCTCGCACCGCGGGGCTTTTTTTGTGCCTAAAATTTTTGCGGAAAATACCAAAGTTAATAATTAAATATGTTTGAGTGTAAAAAAGAAAGGCAATAAAAAAGCCTACCAATAAATATTATCGGTAGGCTTTTTTTGCGCAGTTTAACGCACTGTTAATTCATGTTAGATGTTACTAACAGGAATAAACTCGACTGGCTCTGTGGTCATTGCATCAAGCGGTGGCGCAAAGTCCGTTAGTTTGATGCCTTTAACCGCATTTTTGTACTCTTCCATGGTTGGTGTACGCCCAAGAATGGTTGATAGCACAACGATCGGAGTAGAAGACAATAATGATTCACCTTTCTTCTCTGCTGTATCTTCCACTACTCGGCCTTGGAAAAGGCGTGTTGAAGTAGCAATAACCGTATCGCCTTTCTCAGCTTTCTCCTGATTACCCATACAAAGGTTACAGCCAGGGCGTTCTAGATACATGATGTTTTCGTATTTAGTACGAGCAGATTCTTTTGGTGCATCGTCATTAAATTCGAAACCAGCGTATTTCTTCAAAACATCCCAATCGCCTTCCGCTTTCAACTCATCAACAATGTTGTATGTTGGTGGCGCGATAACAAGTGGTGCTTTGAAGTTGATTGTGCCGTTTTGCTCTTCTAGGTTCTTAAGCATTTGAGAGATGATTTTCATATCTCCCTTGTGAACCATGCATGATCCCACAAAGCCAAGGTCTATTTTTTTCTCACCTTTGTAGAAAGAAACAGGGCGAATAGTGTCATGAGTATAACGCTTAGATACATCCGCGTTGTTCACGTCAGGATCGGCAATCATTGGTTCGTCTATTTGATCTAGATCAACAACCAATTCTGCAAAGTACTTGGCATTGTTATCTGGTGCTAACGCCGCTTTTTCACCAGATTTGATTTCTCCAATTCGCTTATCCGCTATTTTAATTAAGCCTTTAAGCGTTTGGATAGCATTGTCCATGCCTTTATCAATCATGATTTGAATACGGCTCTTCGAGATCTCTAAAGATTCAATGAGCGTATCATCTTGAGAAATACAGATTGATGCTTTTGCCTTCATTTCGGCAGTCCAATCTGTAAAGGTAAACGCTTGGTCAGACAGTAAAGTACCAATATGTACTTCAATCACTCGACCTTGGAATACGTTATCGCCAAACTGTTTAAGCATTTGAGCTTGAGTCGCATGAACCACATCACGGAAATCCATGTAGTCTTTTAAATGACCTTTAAAGGTTACTTTAACAGACTCAGGAATCGGCATCGTTGCTTCACCTGTTGCTAGTGCAAGACCAACAGTTCCAGAGTCAGCGCCGAAGGCAACACCTTTAGACATACGTGTATGAGAGTCACCACCGATAATGATTGCCCAATCATCAACTGTAATGTCATTCAATACTTTATGAATAACATCTGTCATTGGGCGATAAACACCTTTCGGGTCACGAGCGGTAATAAGACCAAACTTATTCATAAACTGCATTAGTTTTGGAATATTGGCTTGTGCTTTTGAATCCCAAACAGACGCTGTGTGGCAACCTGATTGGTAAGCACCATCAACAATAGGAGAGATGACGGTTGCCGCCATTGATTCAAGTTCTTGAGATGTCATTAAGCCTGTTGTATCTTGCGATCCTACAATATTCACTTGTACGCGAACATCGGAACCAGCGTGTAACGCCGCTTTAGACATTACGCCAACAGCATTTTTGTTGAAAATTTTCTCAACAGCGGTCAAGCCTTGGCCTTTATGCGAAATTTCTTTAGAAGGAGCATAGACAAGCTCTAAGGGAACACCAAGCGTTTCAGCGGCGAAGGTTTGCAGTTTTTTACCGAATACAATCGCGTAAGAACCACCGGCTTTCATAAACTCAACAGATTGAGGTGTGAAAGCGGAAGAAATATCGGCAAGCTCTTTATCACCGTTATACAGTTTCTTTTCTTTGGTGTTAATGGTCAGTACGGTGCCTGTTTCAACAGAGTAAGTCTGCTCAAGAACCGGGTCGCCATTTTCGTTCATAATAGGGTTGCCATTAGCATCAAGCTTTTTAACCCAGTTTTTAAGATCTAAACCAATACCGCCCGTCACACCAACAGTCGTTAAGAATATCGGTGAAATGCCGTTCGTACCTGCAACAACAGGAGCAAAGTTCACAAATGGAATATAAGGACTTGCTTGCTTGCCAGCCCAAAGCGCAACGTTATTAACGCCTGACATTCTTGAAGAGCCTACGCCCATCGTGCCTTTTTCAGCAATTAGCATCACTTTTTTGCCAGGATGTTGCTTTTGAAGTTCTTGGATTTCAACTTGTGCTTCTGGAGAAATCATGCACTTTCCGTGTAACTCACGGTCTGCACGGGAATGCGCTTGATTACCAGGAGAGAGTAAATCGGTAGAAATATCACCTTCTGCGGCGATGTAAGTAACAACACCAATTTCTTCATCTATTTCAGGGAGCTTAGTAAAAAACTCAGCTGCAGCGTAGCTTTGCAGAATATCTTTAGCAATGGCATTGCCTGCTTTGAAAGCAACTTCAAGGCGTTCCATATCGGCTTCATACAAGAAGACTTGAGTCTTCAGAACGTCTGCTGCAGGTACTGCAACTGACGTGTTATCAGATAAAGCAAGATCAAGAAGCACTTCAACAGAAGGGCCGCCTTTCATGTGAGACAACAATTCAAAAGCAAATGTCGGTGTGATTTCAGCCACAACTGATTTACTTAGAATAATTTCTTTCAGAAATTTAGCTTTCACCACGGCTGCGCTTGTTGTGCCCGGTAATGTGTTATAGATGAAAAAATTAAGAGAATCCGCGCGGTGTTCGTGACCAGTGTCTTTAATTTGTGCAATGATTTCTGATAATAACGCATCACTATCAATCGGTTTAGGATGTAATCCTTGACCTTTACGATTTTCAATTTCTTGTAAGTACTCTGAATATAGGCTCATTGTCACCTCTAAATAATAATTTATGATAGTAATATTATGTACTAGAAAAGGAACCTGAAATCAGGTCACTGAATTTAATTTTTCATTTGGTACATATTATAGAAAAAACGCATCAAAAAGTGACGATGCACCATAACAATTTCGAATAGGTGACATTTAGCGGAATTATTCTGATTTAGATAAACCATTAGATTGCTGAATAATCCTCACCACCCTAAAGCCCCAATTGCTGGCTTTTAATACCGGTTCTGCGCGGTATCTTGTTGCACTTCGGCCAACTCTTGGAATATCGAACCAAGACCCACCTCTTAATACTCGGTTTTCACATTGATTGGCCAGCCATACTTCATTTTTTGTCGGCGCACCGTCATAGTTGTCGTGGTAACAATCTTCTACCCATTCCGCTACATTGCCATGCATGTCAAACAACCCTAGCGGGTTACTGGCTTGGCTGCCAACTGGGGCGGAAGATACACCGTCCCATTGGCTTCCGCAGCTATCACAAACGCTGTAGCCGGGTTTTACCGTGTTTCCATACCAAAATGAGGTGCTTGAGTCTGCTCTTGCCGAATACTCCCATTCGATTTCTGTTGGGAGGCGATACTCTTGATTTGTTTGGCTAGATATCCAAGTCGTATAGGCTTTTGCGTCATACCAGCTGATGTTGATTACAGGTCGTTGCCCACGGCCCCAGCCATTATCTGGAGGTAGCTCTCGCCCCGTTGCATTGGCAAATTTATCATATTGGTCAAAGGTGACTTCGTATTTACTAATATAGAAGCCATTGGGAATATCGACTTCATGGGATGGTTTTTCATTATCATCTCCCATTCTGTTTTGATCACCCATGATAAAAGTCGCAGGAGGGATTTTTTCTATTTTGGGCGCTGTTCCACCTGAAATAAGTGGTTCTTCTAGAATTTGCGGCAGAGCCTCAAACGGCGTTATTACTTTCACCTTAGGCACCGTTTTTGTGATGGGAGTGATTTTTTCAGGTGGTGTGTTAGGCCATAATATGATGGCCGCCAAAATGCTTGTGACGACAAAAGAACAGATAATGATGTTTTTTGGTTTGGTATTACGTATGTAGCGTTTAACCGCTCGCTTAGCCACCGAACTGTTACTTACTTCAGGCTTATAAAGGTTTGCGCGAATGATTCGAATGACTTCAACTAAGGATTTTGGTCTATGGCGCTCACTTTCTCTGCTCCATTTCAATAAACGACCCCATGTGGCGTCACTTAAGCTTGGGTGTGTGTCTGGTAGGCTAGTAGTGAAATCTTTATCGAGAATCGATTCGCCAAGTAAGGCGGCCATGAGAAGTTTCATAAAGGCAAAGCTATCCGATGCTGGTGTTCGCTTCTGACCTTTTTTTAAATATTCAGGTGGGAAGAAGCGGGCATCCATAACGCTGTCATCAATTTGATTCATCCAATTGTGAGCGCCGAATCCAGTCATAAGGCCAAGCCCATTAACGACATGAATTGAATTTAAGTCTAAATGTCCATGAAATAGATCATTTTTATGTACTTGGTCTAGCGCTTTGGCAATATTATCGAATAGACCAATCACTACGTTTAAAGGGGCGCCATCTGGGTATTTGCCTAAAAAACTGTAGAGGTTTTCTCCACCACACACAGCAGAGCACGAAAAGACCCATAGCTTTGAGTAAAAGGGTGGGTAGTTCGGTGTGATGGCAGGGTGTTTTACGCCTGCATATTTTCTGGCATTTTGTAAAAAATCTTCCACTTTTCCTTTGTTGGATTGGAAAAAACGCAGGACAAAAGGTCTTCCACCTTGATCCGCAACCCAAGTGGTTTTATGGCTGTCCATTGGGTAGTTTAAAATATATGGATCGAGCTCGATTCCTACATTTTGGCCAATTTTTAGTTTTTTTGGGTCATAAAAATCATTCATTACG
>CAXBGJ010000222.1:0-5857 GCA_963975045.1 uncultured Marinomonas sp.
TCGTTGAACAGAATGATCTCCTGTACGTCTACTTTGATGCTAACTTCTTGGCCGTCTTTAAGTTCAGTGCGTGCACCTGCTTTCACAATAATGGTCTGATCGTTAAGTAATTGAATGTGGGCATAAGCTTCTGAGCCTAAGTGCTCAACTAATTCAATGCGACCAGTCAAGTCTCCGCCTTCTGCCACCAAACTCAAATGCTCAGGGCGAATGCCCACAATAACGGATTCAGGCTGTGCGCCTTTTATGCGATTCGCAGGGAAGTGAATGGTGTGGCCAAATAGGTCAAAGACTAGTTCGTTTTCTTGATGTGTGATTTTATCCGCAGGGATTAGGTTCATTTTTGGTGTGCCAATGAACTCGGCAACAAAACGGCTGTTTGGTTTGCGATAAAGTTCCAACGGTGTACCGACTTGTTCTATTTGACCTGCATTTAAGATAACAACACGGTCTGCTAGCGTCATGGCTTCTACTTGGTCATGGGTAACATAGACCATAGTCGTGCCCAGTTTTTTGTGAAGACGAGCAAGCTCCAAACGCATTTGAACTCTAAGCGCGGCGTCTAAGTTGGACAGTGGCTCGTCAAATAAGAATACTTTTGGTTGGCGAACGATGGCACGGCCAATCGCCACTCGTTGGCGTTGTCCGCCTGACAGTTCTTTTGGCTTACGTTCAAGCAGTGGATCAAGCTGCAATGAGGCAGAAACAGAACGTACTTTTTCTTGAATTTCATCATTTGGTATTTTCGCAAGGCGAAGCGCAAACGACAGGTTATCCGCCACCGTCATGTGTGGATATAGCGCGTAGGATTGGAACACCATTGCCAAATCACGTTTTGAAGAAGCCAGTTCGGTAATGTCTCTTCCGTCTAGTTCAATGCTTCCGCCATTGCTGGACTCAAGACCTGCAATAGTACGCAATAGAGTCGATTTACCACAACCAGATGGCCCAACAAAGACCACGAATTCACCTTCGGTAATGGATAGATTAATACCTCGAAGTGCGTGGTAGCTGTCGTAATGCTTTTGTAAGTCTGTAATCTTTAAATATGTCATGTGAACGCTTCCTAATAATTATTTTACGGCGCCGAATGTAAGGCCTTGAACCAATTGTTTTTGACAGAACCAACCAAAAATGACGATTGGAGCACACGCTAATGTCGATGCCGCAGACAGTTTTGCCCAAAATAGGCCTTCAGGACTTGAGTACGAAGCAATCATTGCGGTTAGCGGTGCGGCTTCCGACGCGGTTAAGTTAAGAGACCAGAACGCTTCATTCCAACAAAGAACGATCGACAAGAGTGCCGTAGAGGAAATAGCGCCAACGGATAAGGGTAGGACAACTTTTACGACTTCATCCCAAGGGGTTGCACCGTCCATTCTGGCCGCTTCAAGAATTTCTTTTGGTAAATCTTTGAAGTAGGAGAAAAGCATCCATACCACAATAGGCAAGTTCATCAAGGTGAAAATGATGACCAAAGCAAGGCGAGAATCGAGTAATCCATAGTCTCTACATATAATGTAGATAGGGACTAATACACCAACCGCTGGAAGCATTTTGGTTGAAAGCATCCAAAGCAAAATGTCTTTAGTGCGTTTACCTGGAAAAAATGCCATCGAGTAAGCCGCTGGAATTGCGATGATCAATGCAAGAATCGTTGCTCCAAACGAGGTGACGACGGAATTCCATGCGTGATGAATGTAGTCACTTCGTTCCTGAACAATTCTGAAGTTATCCAGTGTTGGTTCAAAAAACAAAGTAGGCGGAATCGAAATTGCCTGTAATTCTGTTTTGAATGAGGTAATAAACATCCACAAAATAGGGAAAAATAATACCAAGGCAACCGTCCATGCGAACAGGCCTGTGATAATGGTTTTGAGTTTACGTTGTTGATTAAGAGTCATCGTATTCACCTCACACCGTTAGGTTTTTGCCAACGGCACGAATTAAGAAAAAGGCTACGATATTGGCAAGCAATACTGCAAACAAACCACCAGCAGAAGCCACACCAACGTCATATTGAAGAAGGGCTTGGTTATAAATCAAGTAGGCTAAGTTGGTACTGTCGTATCCTGGGCCACCGCCAGTAGAAACAAAAATCTCGGCAAAAACGGCCAGTAGGAAAATGGTTTCTATCATCACCACAACGGCAATAGGGCGCGCTAAATGTGGGATAGTTAGGTATCTGAAGATATGAAGACCCGTAGCGCCATCCATTTGAGCGGCTTCTTTCTGCTCTGTATCTTGGGATTGCAGTGCGGTCACAAACACCAAAATAGCAAAGGGAAGCCATTGCCAGCTCACCATGATAATAACGGACGCCAGAGGATAGGAAGACAACCAATCTATTGGTTCAAATCCCAGTGATTGTGATATCCAGGCAAATATGCCGTAAACCGGATTCATCATCATGTTCTTCCAGATTAAGGCATTAACCGTTGGCATGATAAAGAAAGGCGAAATTAGCAATACACGTACGATGCCCTGTCCGAAGAAAGGTTTATCAATCAAGGCGGATAGTATGACGCCTAATACAACGGTGATGATGAGTACTGACAGTAGCAGTATCAATGTATTGGCTACCGCAGGTATAAAACCAGGATCGGTGATAAAGAACTCAAAGTTCTGTAAACCGACGAAGTTATTCCGACCTGGGTACAATAAGTTGTAACGTATTGTGGAAAAGTAAATGGTCATGGACAAAGGTATGACCATCCAAACCAACAGTAGGATGACTGACGGCGCCATTAATAAGCGAGTGATTGAGCGCTTCATGTTATGTGTCTCTTATTATAAGCAGGAATATTCTCCTTAGAAGGGGAGAATTAGAAATAAGAAATAGGGCGTAAGCCCTATTTCTCTGTCAGTTGAGGCTAGTAATAACCCGCTTGACGCATTTGACGATCTGCTGAGATATTGGCAGATTTCAACGCTTCATCCACCGTCATTGATCCAGCTAGAGCGCCTGAAATCATTTGACCAGCCGTTGTACCAATTGCTTGGAACTCAGGAATGGCAGCAAACTGAACACCAACATAAGGAGATGGTTTTAGTGTGCTGTCGTTTGGATTAGCAGAATTGATCGCTTTTAACTCTGCTTCAGCAAAAACGGCCGCTTTTTGGAATTTAGGGTTAGCATAAGTACTTGCTCTTGTACCTGTAGGTACTGCAGCCCAACCGTTCGTTTTACCAACAAGCTGGATGTACTCTTTGGACGTTGCCCAACGAACGAATTTTTGTGCCGCATCGGCGTTTTTAGTGGCCGCTGGAATACCAAGTGCCCATGACCAAAGCCAGTTAGCGCCTTTTTCTGTTATAGAAATAGGGGATTGAGCGAAACCAACTTTGTCAGCAACTTTACTTTGCTTAGGATCGGTTACAAAAGACGCAGCGATCGTGGCATCAATCCACATGCCGCATTTGCCTTCATTGAATAAGGCTAAGCTTTCGTTGAAGCTGTTGCTGCTTGAACCTGGAGGGCCATATTTTGTTAGCAAATCAACATAGAAAGTAACGGCTTCTTTCCATTCTTTTGTTTCTAGTTGAGGTTTCCAATTTTCATCGAACCAACGTGCACCAAAGGAGTTAGCCATGGCCGTCATAAATGCCATGTTGTCGCCCCAGCCAGCTTTACCACGTAAACAAATACCGTAGATGCCTTTACTTGGATCATTGACGGCAGCGGCCACATCACGAATGTGTTCCCAGCTATCACGGTCATTGATTTCCATTCCAGCGGCCTTTACAAGGTCTTTGCGGTACATGACCATTGAGCTTTCGCCATAGAATGGTGCAGCATACATAGTGCCTTCATAAGATAAACCGCCACGAATTGAAGGGAGGATATCTTTGACGTCGTAGCTGCCGCTTGTATCAACAGGTTCTAACCAACCACGCTCACCCCAGATAGGCGCTTCATACATACCGATCGTCATTACATCATAAAGACCACTTTTGTTAGCGATGTCTTGAGTAACGTTCTGGCGTAATACACCTTCTTCTAAAGTTACCCATTTTACTTTAATTCCAGGGTTGGCTTTTTCAAATTCTGGTGTGAATTTTTGCATTTCGATCATATGGCCGTTATTAACTGTGGCCACGGTGATTTGAGTTTCTGCGAAGGTGCTAGCGGCTGACATAGCGGCAGTAATAGATACTGCGTACGCTAGGGTTTTTTTGGTAAAGCGTTTCATAGGTTTTCCCCGTTTTGGAGTTTCTTTGTTTTTATAGTAGTACCTAATTTCCAGATAAGCATTTATCAAGGAACAATATTAATATAGGTCATGTCATAATTGACCCGTTAATACATAAATAGCTAATACTAGTACTATTCTGTTCCATTTTTCTATTCTCAACCAATAATAAGTCAATATAATACTTCTTTATCTCTATATCCTGAGCGGTATGTCTTTGTCTAATAAGGATTTATGTGATAAATATCAGTAAATCATCTTAAGTCGTTTTCGTTTTTTTTGTTTAAATAGCTATAATGACCAGATTCTATTTAAAAGGTAACGACATGAGTGAAACATCGGATTCATTGAGCTTTAAGCGTCTGAAATGGCAATGTCGTCGTGGCATGTTGGAGCTGGATATCCTTCTGGAACCGTTTCTTGACGAAGTCTATTTGACGCTTGAAGAGGAAGATAAGCAACGTTTTCATAAGCTGATTGAATGTGAAGACCAAGAGCTTTTTCCTTGGTTCATGCAAAAAGAAAAACCAGAAGATCTGGATCTTGCTCGTATCGTCAAAATTATAGTGACTCGTGTTCAGCCTAAAAGCTACTGAGCTTAAGTGTTCATGGATCGGCATCACATTGTGGTTTGTCATGGCCTCAGTCTATGCCGCTCTATTCCATCTTTATTGGATGCCTGTTTTTTGGCGTGTATTGTTTTATATTCTTGCCGGTTTATTTGGCGTGCTATTTTTGTTTCGAGTTGTGCGTCAGTCGTCTCACCAAATTGGGATCGATGAGCAAGGTGTATTTTTGCTTGAGCGTGGATGTTGTAAAAGATTGCTTTTTATACGATCAAATGATGTTCAGTTAATCGCTAAAGTGGACCGGTCTCCGTTTTTTTGGGATCGATTTTGGCCTGTTTATCGAGTGATTTACCGCGATAATCTGACAAAAGTACAATATCGAATACTACGTTCTTTCGCAGCACAACAAATATTGTTGCGCCGCAGCGAAGTGTTTAAAAAACGCGTGGATAGGACAGCGACCTAGTCTGTATTTTGAGGCGTTAATATCGTTGGTGAACTAGTGGTATGTTTGCTCGGGTAATCGAGGGTGAAATGTAGGCCACGGCTTTCTTTTCGAGACATGGCCGAACGTATGATTAAATCTGCCACCATGGCTAAGTTACGCAATTCTAATAAGTCATTTGAGATTTTGTAATTAGCATAAAATTCTTGAATTTCAGACAGTAATAAATCGACTCGATGTTTCGCTCTAAGCAGTCGTTTGTCGGTTCTAACAATGCCCACGTAATCCCACATAAAGCGTCGTAGCTCTTGCCAGTTATGGGTGATAACCACGTCTTCATCCGAGTTTGTTACCTTACTTTCATCCCAATCAGGAATTATAATATCACTTGCTGGTAAGCGGTTTTCAGAAATGTGATGAGCGGCGGAGCGTGCAAAAACAATACATTCCAGCAGCGAGTTGCTTGCTAAGCGGTTGGCGCCATGAAGTCCCGTATATGCGGTTTCACCGATGGCATAAAGGTTTTCAATGTCGGTTGCACTGTGTTGATTGACGACCACGCCACCGCAGGTGTAATGCGCAGCGGGCACAACAGGAATTGGGCCTTTGGTCATGTCGTGACCATATTCCAGGCAGCGTTTATAAATGGT
>CAXBGJ010000223.1:0-5845 GCA_963975045.1 uncultured Marinomonas sp.
GAAGACGATCACTTAGTTGTAGGTAGGTGTTCGTTGCCAATCCGCTGGCCACAATTGTAATAGATGAGATAAGCACGAAAGCCAAAAATAGCCTACCGCCAATACCAATATTGCGAAGCCAAAAAAACGTGGGAATCCCCATTTATGTTCGTCCTATTATTTTTATAATTAGATTACACAATGAAAATTCTATGCCAACTATGATGCCTGATTTTCATTGCGTTTCTGCCTATAGTGAGGACAAAAATGTCCCATCACAAGCTTTAAATAGCACACTGATCGGCGGTGTGATTTATTAGCATTTATAATACCAATGAAGACTGTTTACATAACGAAAGTGTTTCTGTTTTGCGGTATGACTCAGTGTATAAATGTTGATGAGTGTCTTGATTGTTGAGCCTGATATATGAATCTGGTGAACAGATCCACATGGAATATAGAGAAGGGGTGGTGCTATCAGCCTAAATAGCCATTTATTACTCAGCCATTGATTGTTTAAAAGCGCTATATCAGCGAAAATGACCGCATACAACTACGATTAACATGACGGGGTTTTTGATAAAGACGACGTAACGTCGGCTTTTTATAGAAAATGTAAAAACCGCGCAGAACCTAAAAGAATTTTTTAATGGCAGACCAGAACTTTCTTAACGAAGTAAGTAAACGAAGAACTTTCGCGATCATATCGCATCCTGACGCGGGTAAAACAACCATCACCGAAAAGCTGTTGTTGCTTGGGCAGCTTATTCAAACGGCAGGATCTGTGAAAGGGCGTAAAGGCGATAAGCACGCTACATCTGACTGGATGGCGATGGAAAAGCAGCGCGGTATATCCATTACATCGTCAGTGATGCAGTTTCCTTATAAAAATTGCACGGTGAACTTGCTTGATACACCCGGGCACGAAGACTTTTCAGAAGACACCTACCGGACTTTAACGGCGGTTGACTCTGTACTGATGATCATTGACGGCGCAAAAGGGGTAGAGGACCGTACCATTAAATTGATGGAGGTGTGTCGTTTGCGTGATACGCCGATTTTGACCTTCATTAATAAAATGGACCGTGATATTCGTGATCCAATTGATTTGTTGGATGAAGTGGAGGCGGTCTTAAAGATTGTGGCTGCGCCAATCACCTGGCCTATTGGGATGAGTCATTTCTTTAAAGGGGTATACAACCTTTATACTGATACGATTCATGTCTTTGTACGTGGTCGAGGTCATACCTTGATGGATGACATTCGCATTGAAGGCTTACAATCTGACGCTGCCAAAGAATTGCTAGGCGATGATTGGGATGCGTATGTAGATGAAATTGAGTTGGTGCGTGGTGCTAGTCATGAATTTAACCTTGACGCGTATTTAGCGGGTAAGTTGACCCCGGTGTTTTTTGGTACCGCATTGTCTAACTTCGGCGTTCGTGAAATGTTGGATGGCTTTGTTGAGTGGGCACCATCTCCTATTGACCGTGAAACAAACGGTCGTACCGTGCCGGCAGTAGAAGAGAAGTTTTCTGGGTTTATTTTCAAAATACAAGCCAATATGGATCCGAAACATCGTGATCGTATTGCCTTCATGAGAGTGTGTTCAGGAACGTATGACCGTGGCATGAAAATGCGACATTGCCGTATTGGTAAGGATATCAAGGTTACTGATGCTGTTTCTTTTACAGCAGGTGATCGTGAAGGTGTTGAAGAGGCTTTTTCAGGCGATATTATTGGTTTGCATAACCATGGCACCATCCAGATAGGCGATACTTTTACTGAAGGCGAGGATTTGAAATTCACAGGCATTCCTCACTTTGCGCCAGAGCTCTTTCGTCGCGTTCGCTTAAAAGACCCAATGAAGATGAAAGCATTGCAGAAAGGGTTGCAGCAACTTTCTGAAGAAGGCTCGACCCAGTTATTCATGCCTCAGCGAAACAATGAACTGATTGTTGGTGCGGTTGGCCAGTTGCAATACGAAGTGGTAGCCTACCGTTTGAAAGACGAATACAAAGTGGAATGTATTTACGAGGCGGTTAACGTTAATGCCGCGCGTTGGGTTGAATGTGACGACCCTAAGAAATTTGACGAGTTTAAAAACAAGTGTCGAGACAATCTAGCGATTGATGGTGGTGGGCATTTAACCTATCTGGCGCCAACGCGGGTGAATTTGATGATGGCAGAAGAAAAATGGCCTCAGGTTCGTTTCCACTCGACACGTGAGCATTGATCAATACTTGACTAAATTACTAGGTTAAGAGGATAATTCATTCATTAGAACAGTTTTAGTGGTGTCAGAATGAGCATGGTTGAATCGGTTGACCCTATCGAGTTTACAGAATCGGCAGCGGCGAAGTTGCAATCTTTAATTAAAGAAGAAGAGAATGATCGACTTATGTTACGTGTTTACGTAACAGGGGGCGGTTGTTCTGGTTTTCAGTATGGTTTTACCTTTGATGAAGAGCATCAAGAAGACGATACTGAAGTGGTGCGTGACGGAGTGACTTTGGTCGTTGATCCCTTGAGTTTTCAATACCTCGTTGGGTCAGAAGTAGACTATAAAGAAAACTTAGAAGGCTCACGGTTTGTTGTACAGAATCCTAATGCCACGTCTACTTGTGGTTGTGGTGCGAGCTTCAGTATCTAGATTACGTACTCTTGTTACCAATTGACTGATGATAAATAAGCCTTTCGTGCGAATAGTACGAAGGGTTTTTTATTGCGTGAATTTCCACTTAGGCCTTGGTGTAGAGGTTGCTCGCGTGTTTGGCTCTTTCTTCTTCGCTAATAATGTTCCCTTCTAACGGTTTGTGATGACCGACAAACAGTAAGCCGATTTGTTTGTCTCCCAAAACGATCGGTGTTAACGCGTTGTTTTTCGCTTTCCATATTCTTAGTCCGAAAATTTGAGGGGGAAGGTTTGCTTCATTTATTATTCGGCTTTGATTTATATGGGCGTAAAGCGGTGACAGTTGATCTAGCTCGCCATCTTGGTCAAGCATAATGTGATGATGGGTTATTTGTTGGCTAAGGAATTCTGGCGGATAAGGTGTGCGTAAAACAGGTAACCAGCTTTCTTTTGGGAAAGTGCGAAAGACGTCAGGTGTTTCTGGCGATCCGTTGTGAGGCGATACAAGCAGTGTCATTTCAACTGGAATTCCATAGGAAGGTTTCACAGGAATGTGAAATATCAGTTGTTTTGCTGGTGGGCGTTGGTGTACCTCAGGTGTTATATAGCCAACTGTTTTTTTGTTCTTTTCAGCGTTTATAGGAGGGACTTGTAAAAATAACTGCCAACTCTTTAAGTCTAGATTGAGTTCTTCTGGAGAGTGTAGGTGCAGATTGGCGTTTATCATATGTCGTAACGTGTGCTCAATAAGATTGGCAAAAACGCTTATTGAGGCGGTGAGTTGTGTTTTAGCTTGGCTATCTAAGTGTATTTCCTTTACTTGATTCGCTGCAGAGCTTAGATCAACAGAGTCTTTGTTGCTGATTGTAGGGCGATATTTGACTCTAGAAATCAACTTTTTCTCATTCGACTGAGTGCTGGCTCTATTGAGTGCCTCTATAAATAGCATTAGTACGGCTCCTTTGTTAACTGTCAAAGGTATCGGCCGTTACTTTGAAGAGTTTAGAGATAGTCTGTTTTTCGTACAAAAAGACTATCTCAGTTTTCGTTTTTAGCGTAGCAGGTTAGACAGTTTTGGATTTGCCTCTAACGCTGCGCGGTGAAATAGTGCGACTTTGCCAATGGTTTGAACTGTTTCGCATTTCATTATTTTGCTGATTTCTGCAATTAGCGCACTACGGACTTCACGATCCATGATGCTGATGCGTACTTTAATAAGTTCGTGGTCTTCAAGTGCGCGATCAATTTCTGTTAAAACGGTTTCTGTTAAACCGTTGCCTGCTATCATGACCACTGGGTTAAGTGCGTGACCAATTAGGCGATATTGCTTTTTTTGGGCGTTTGTAATGCTCATAGTAAAATTTTCTCATATTAGTTGACCCTCTTTAATGGAGGCTTTAGAGGTTAAGCGATATTATAGCGGAATATTGACTGATTTAGGTATGATGAAAACGTGGCAAGATCAAAAAGTAGTAATAGTTGGATGAAGGAACATTTTGACGATCCGTATGTCAAAAAATCCCAACAAGATGGTTATCGCTCTAGGGCCAGTTATAAACTGATGGAGATTAACGATAAAGATAAATTGTTTAGGCCTGCGATGCGTGTTGTTGACTTAGGTGCAGCGCCGGGTGGTTGGTCTCAAGTGGCGGCGAAATTGGTGGGTGATAAGGGCACGGTTGTGGCCTCGGATATTTTGGAAATGTCACCTTTGGCTGGTGTAAGTTTTGTTCAAGGGGATTTTACTGAACAAGAAGTATACGAGGCAATCTTGGCTGAGATTGGAGATGAGAAAGCGGATCTTGTAATTTCAGATATGGCCCCCAATATGAGTGGTAACAGTTCTGCAGATCAGCCACAAGCCATGTATCTTGTAGAGCTTGCGTTGGACATGGCGGCTCAAGTGTTGCGTCCAGGTGGGAATTTTTTGGTGAAAGTGTTTCAGGGTGAAGGGTTTGAAGAATACCTCAAAACCATGCGGGCTCAATTTGATTCCGTTATAACGCGTAAGCCGGATGCGTCGCGAGCCAGAAGTCGCGAAGTTTACTTATTAGGAAGACAATATAAAGGTTAATGAGAGATGTTCTGGTATTATGACCAGCGACATTAAAAATAACCGTTTAGAGGTGTGCTCTTGAACGATATGATGAAAAATATACTGTTGTGGTTGGTAATTGCTGCTGTACTACTGACAGTTTTTAATAATTTTAATACAACGGCTGATACCAATCGAATCACTTATTCTGAATTTGTGAAAGAGGTTCAGGACGGACGAATAGCGAAAGTGGTTGTTGAGGGTTATACCATTAGTGGTACCCGTACTAGTGGCGACACATTTGATACGGTTCGCCCTGCCGCGGCAGACCCTAAAATAATGGACGATTTGCTTACTAATAATGTTGTTGTAGAAGGGCGTTTGCCTGAGCAGCAAAGTATTTGGACTCAATTGCTGGTTGCTAGTTTTCCTATTCTTCTTATTCTTGCGATTTTCATGTTCTTCATGCGCCAGATGCAAGGTGGCGGCGGTGGTAAAGGTGGGCCAATGTCTTTTGGTAAGTCTAAAGCGCGCCTTTTACCAGAGGATCAGGTTAAAACTACCTTTGCCGATGTCGCTGGTTGTGATGAAGCGAAAGAAGATACATCAGAGTTGGTGGACTTTCTTCGTGAGCCAAGTAAATATCAACGTCTAGGTGGTAAAATACCTCGCGGCATTTTGATGTGTGGCCCTCCGGGTACCGGTAAAACTTTGCTTGCTAAGGCGATCGCCGGGGAAGCTAAAGTACCTTTCTTTACGATTTCAGGTTCTGACTTCGTAGAGATGTTTGTTGGTGTGGGCGCGTCGCGTGTTCGTGATATGTTTGAACAAGCCAAAAAACATGCACCGTGCATTATTTTTATTGATGAAATCGATGCAGTGGGTCGTAATCGTGGTTCCGGTATGGGCGGCGGTAATGATGAGCGTGAGCAAACGTTAAACCAGCTATTGGTTGAAATGGATGGTTTTGAAGGTAACGAAGGTATTATCGTTATTGCTGCAACTAACCGTCCAGATGTATTGGATCCAGCATTGTTGCGTCCAGGTCGTTTTGATCGTCAAGTGCAAGTTGGCTTGCCAGACATTCGTGGTCGCGAACAGATTTTGAAGGTACATTTGCGTAAAGTGCCTTGTGATGATGATGTTGAACCAAAAAACATTGCTCGCGGTACACCTGGTTTCTCTGGTGCTGATTT